>DASQNB010000741.1:0-5133 GCA_035645175.1 Geodermatophilus sp. | reverse complement strand
CGCGGCCCTCGTGGGCAGCACCGGCACGTACAACGGTGCTGCGGCAGCCTCCTAGGTCGGCACCGGGGCGATCGCGGCGAGCGCGGGAGGGCCCCGACGGGCCGTGCACTTCCCCGAGAGCGCCTACGCCGCGGCGGACGGCACGACCTCGCTCACGGGCGCCGTCACCGGCGCCACCACGGCTCCGGTGAAGCTGACCCTGGAGGCCTGGGTGCGCACCGGCCACGGCGGGGCGGTGGTGAGTCTCCTCCCCGAGGGCTCCTCCGCGACCCCCGGCAGGACCCAGCTCTACGTCAACGAGCGCGGTCAGGTCTGCGTCGGCCTGACCCTGGACCCCGCGACCACCCTGCAGGAGGTGTGCGGGTACGACGCCGCCGACCCGAAGGCGTGGACCTCCACCGACCGGGCCAGCCCGGCCTGGCACCACCTCGTCGCGGTGATCGACCCCAGCGGCCAGCCCGGCAGTGTCCCCTGCGGCTCGGACGGGACCCAGGTGCTCGTCTACATCGACGGTGCCGTGGCCTACGACCGCGGCCTCTGTGGCACCTGGCCGCAGACCGTGACCGGGCGCTGGCGGGTGGGTACCGCCCCGATCACGACCGACGTCATCAACCCCGATCCGGCTCAGGAGCTGGAGGGCCCGGCGCCGGACACCTGGTCCGGGGACATCGACGAGGTCGCCGTCTACCAGGGGGTCGTGAACGCGGCCGAGATCAAGAAGCACTACGACCTGGGCAAGGGCACGGTCTCCGGCAACTACGCGAACTCGGTCTCGGCCATCCCGAGCCTGCACCTGTACTGGCAGTTGGAGGAGCAGCCGGGGCTCGCAACCACTGCCCTCGCCGACGCCTCTGCCAACAGCCGCGGCGGCACGTTCCACAGCTACCCCGACCTGCAGGTGACCGGTGCTCCGACGGGGACGGCGACCCCGGGGACCGCGGTCAGGCTCAGGGGTGTCAACGACATCTCCACCGGCGCCAGCCGTACCACGCCCGCCGCCTTCTCCACCGAGGTGTGGTTCAGCTCCTCCGGCGGAACCGGGCCGCTGATCAGCTTCGGCCCCACCAGGACGGGCACCTCGACGGTCCCGGACTGGGCGGTCCACCTGACCGCCAACGGAAACCTGGCCTTCAGCATCCGCACCCCCCAGCGGACGGTCCTCACCGCACGCGACCACCGCGACGGTGCGTGGCACCTGGTGACCGCGACGATGAGCGCCGGTGGGCGCATGCGGCTGTACGTCGACGGCGTGCTGGTGGGGGAGGACGTGTCGTCCACGACGCCCTCGCCCCGCACGGGCTTCTGGCGTTGGGGCGGCGGTGGCGACTACAGCGCCTTTGCCACCCGGCCGGGCGCGGCGTTCTTCTCCGGCCGGCTGGACGAGGCGTCCGTGTACGACCGGGAGCTCACGCCGGAGGACGTCGCCATCCACTGGGGTGCCGGCTTCTGAACGCGGGTCCCTGAACGTCGGGGTCGGGCGTTACCGCGCGTTTGACGATCCGTTCCGTGGTCGGAGGCCTCCGCAGAGTTACCCTGTGCGCCATGCGGGGGACCGGGACGACGTGTCGGTGCCCCCTCCCGCACCGGGTCCCGCGGGACTGCGCACCGCGGGCCTGGTCGCGGGGTTCTGCCTGGCTGTCGCGGCCACCGTCGTCGTCCTCCTCACCGAGGACCCGCGGGTGCTGCGCCTGGCCGTCGTCGCCGCGGCCTGGGCGTTCGTGCTCGCCGCGCTGGTCAGGTCCCGCTCGACCGCTGACGTCTCCCTGCCGGCCCGGGAGCAGCTCGCAGCCGCCGAGCGCGAGGCCGAGCTGCGCCTGGCCCACGAGGTGGAGCTGGAGCGCGAGGCGGCGGCCCGCCAGGAGCACGAGCTCCGGGTGGACGACCTCCGGCGCACCGCCGAGCAGTCGATGCGCGCCGAGTTCGAGGCGCTGCGCACCGAGCTGGCCCAGGTCACCGAGCTGCGGCGGGAGATGGGCCAGGTGGCCGAGCTGCGTGGGGAGCTCACCGGCCTCGCCGAGCTGCGCAGGGAGCTGGCCGGTCTCGCCGAGCTGCGCACCACCCTGGCCGGCCTCGACCTCACCGCGCTGGCCGAGCTGCGCACCGACGTCGGCCGGCTGCGCAGCGAGCTGACCGAGCAGCTGTCCGGCGAGATGCTCGTCGAGCGGGTCATGCTGCGGACCCAGACCACCCGGACGGCCCCCGTGGCACCGGAACCGACCGCTCCCTCCACCGTCGAGGCCGACGGCTGGGACCGGCCGGCGTCGGAGCTGACCGCCGCGTGGCCGGCCGTCCGGGTCGACGAGCCGGCCCCCGGCACCCGCCGGCCGGAGGAGGTCCGCGTCGAGCCCCAGCGGCGGGTCGCACCACCGCCCCCGCTGGAGTGGCCGGCTCGCCGGTCGCTGCTCGATGCGCCACCCCCGCCGCACGCCGAGCCCGACCCGCGCCGGCGCCGCACCGACGACCCCCTCGCCGTGGCCGTGCCCGCCGAGCAGCTGACCGACGAGCGCCCGGTCGCCCAGCGGGAACGTCCGCCGGTCCCGACGGCCGCGGCCCTCGCCCCGGTGGAGGACGCCGCCCCGGTGGAGGACGCCGCCCCGGTAGAGGAGGAATCGGCCAGGCGGCTGGCGGAGCTGCTCGCCGAGGGTGGCCTCACCCCGCCGTCCGGCGGTCGCCGCCGGCGCCGCTACCGCGAGGACGGCGAGAGCGACGACGTCCTGGCGCGGGTGCTCGGCCGCAGCTGAACGGCCTCCTGCAGGGCCCCGGCGTGGCCCCGTCCCGGGTCCCGCCCCGAGCTCGCGAGGGGTGGGGGGACGGGGTCCTTCTCCAGGCTCAGCGGCACGAGACCGGTCAGCGCCACCTTCCCCGGGCTCCAGTCCCCGCTCAGCCACTCCCGCTCGAAGCGCAGGAACTCGGCGACGCGCGGGTCCGCCCGGGAGGGGGCCGGGAACCAGAACGTGCTGGTCGCCGGCGCGACCAGGGTGGTCGCGATCCCCACCGGACTGCGCCGGTGGGTCGACCACGCCAGCGGGAGGAGGAACAGGGGTCGGACGTACCAGCTCAGCACGTCGTGGTGCCGGCCCAGGCCCAGTCGGCGAACCCCTCCAGGGCGTCGACCGCCCTCACCGCGAGCCCTGCGTCGCGGAGGGCGGCGCCGGCTGCGGGGTGCCGGCACCGACGCGGTCGAACACCCGCTCCAGGTACCGCACGAGGACCTCCTCCGAGGCCGGCTGGGCGCGCAGCCCGACGTGGCCGTCCGGGCGGACCAGGTAGAGGGCCTCGGCGGTCGCGCCGTAGCGCCGATGCGTCTCGCCGTCCGGGTCGAGGAGCACCCGTCGCCCGGCCAGCTCGGTGGGCAGCTGCCGTCCCCACACCACCACCCACGGGCGGACGTCGGGGCCGCACAGCCGCTCGACGCCGTCGGCGATCCCGGCCAGCGCGGTGTAGCCGTCGACGGTGCGGGCCTCGCCGTCGAAGAGCAGCAGGGTGGACTGCGGGCCGCGGAAGGCGTCGAACAGCCGCCCGGGCTGCCCGGTGGCCGCGTCCTGGACGGTGCCGTCGGGAGCCCGGTCCCCCGCGCGGACGCCTCGGGCGAAGCGGATCTGGTCCACCGCGTCGGCGCGCTCGTCGTCCCGGCCGGGCCTCCACCGGGTGCCGGTCACCGCAGCGCGGTGGTCCTCGGCGAGGGAGCTCCCCCGGTAGTCGAGGTCCAGCTCGCTGACGCCGCCGAGGATGGCCCGCTGCACGGCCGGGACGCGCAGCGCGGGGGTCAGGACGTGCTCGCGCAGGAACGTGGTGACCGGGTCGGCGCCGAAGACCGCCCGGTACCCGAGGTCGCTGCCCCTGAGGACGGCCTGCGCGATCGGCCGGCGCTCCTCCTCGTAGGTGTCGAGGAGGCGGTCGGGTGCCCGGCCCCGGACGACCAGCCCGAGCTTCCAGCCGAGGTTGTACGCGTCCTGGATGCCGGTGTTCATCCCCTGGCCGCCGACCGGGCTGTGCAGGTGCGCGGCGTCGCCGGCCACCAGGACCCGGCCCACCCGGTAGCGGTCGACCAGCCGCACGTTGCTGTGCCAGATGGAGAGCCAGGTCGGGTGGGACAGGCGGACCTGGGGCAGCCCGCTGCGCTCGGTGAACAGCCGCTGGAGCAACGGCAGTGACGCCGTCTCCACGGTCCCGTCGGCCGCGGCCGGCAGGCTGGCCTGCACCTGCCACGAGCGCAGGCCACGGAACGGACTGGCCGCGAGGTACTCCCCGCCGTCGAACCACACGAACCCGCTGTCGGCCGGCTCCAGGCCCTCGATCTCCACGTCACCGAACAGGAAGTGCTCCGGGCGCGAGTCCCCCTCCAGCGCCAGCCCCAGCAGTTCCCGGACCCGGCTGTGGCCGCCGTCGCAGCCCACCACCCAGGCGGCCCGGATCGTCTCCACGGCGCCGTCGGGGGACGGCGCGACGCCGGCGCGGACGCCGTCCTCCCCCTGCTCCAGGGCCACCAGCTCACGGTTCCACTCGACCGTCCCGCCCAGTTCGGCCAGCCGCTCGCGCAGGACCTGCTCGGTGCGCCACTGCGGGACGAGCACGAGGTTCGGGTGGGGGGTGTCGGGCAGCGGGTCACGCCCGGGCAGGTGCAGGTCGACGAGCAGCTCCCGCTGGACGTACCAGCGCACGCGCAGGTCGCGGGACCACCCTGCCTCCAGCACCCGGTCGACGACGCCCAGGTCGTCGAGGACCTCCAGGGTGCGCGGCTGCACGCCCTTGCCACGGGACTTGAGCTCGGGCTGCGGGAGCCGTTCCACCACCCGGACGGCGAGACCGCGGCGGCGCAGGTCGCAGGCCAGGGTGAGGCCGGTCGGGCCGGCGCCCACGACCAGGACGTCGACGTCCGGGGACCCGCGTCGCTGCACCGGGATGCCGTCGGGGGACTGTGCTCGGGTCATCGGGACCTCCCGGACGTCGTCTGTTCGACGCCCCCGATGGTGGAGCGGACCCGCGGCCCTCGGAAGGAGTCTCCCGGCGGCCCTCGAACGACGAGGGGCGGGTGGTGCCGCCCTCGCCGCCGACCTCTCACCGTCTCCTCGGGCTCCCCCCCGCCGGCTCGGGCGACCCCTCGGCGCGGCCGGCACCGTCAGCAGCAGGAAC
>DASQNB010000740.1:0-3653 GCA_035645175.1 Geodermatophilus sp. | reverse complement strand
CCGCCGAGGACACCGTGGAGACGACGACCGCACCGGCCGGCCCGGCCGAGCGCGGCACCGCCCGCAGCGGCTCCGGCGCCACCGCCGAGGTCGGCCTGGTGGCCTCGTGAGGGAGCTTGCGACCGAACGGATGAGCACAGCAGCGCCGCGAACGCGGCCGACGAGCGCCAGCGAGGTGGCCTCGTGAGGGAGCTCGCGACCGAACGGATGAACACAGCAGCGCCGCGAACGCGGCCGACGAGCGCCAGCGAGGTGGCCTCGTGAGCGATCAGACCGGGATCGCGCGCCTCGAGGTCCCGCCGGGCACCCCCGGCCACCCGCACAGCGACGTCCCGCCACCGCTGGACCCGTCCTCCACCGAGACCCCGCCGCTGGACGTCGTCGTGGTCACCGGGCTGTCCGGTGCGGGCAAGAACAGCGCCGGGCGGGTGCTGGAGGACCTCGGCTGGTTCGTCGTCGACAACCTGCCGCCGGCGCTGCTGCTGCCGATGGTCGAGCTCGGCGCGCGCGGCGACGTCCGCCGGTTCGCCGCCGTCGTCGACGTGCGCAGCCGGGCCTTCTCCAGCGACCTGCAGGAGGCGATCCGGGTGCTCGCCGAGGCCGGCCACCGCCCGCGGATCGTCTACGTGCACGCCCGCGACGAGGTACTGGTCCGCCGCTACGAGTCCAACCGCCGCGAGCACCCGCTGCAGGGCAGCGGCACGCTCACCGACGGCATCACCGCCGAGCGGGCGCTGCTGACCGGCATCGCCGGCGAGGCCGACCTCTGGGTCGACACCAGCGACCTGAACATCCACCAGCTGCGCGCCACGCTGGAGAACGCCTTCGCCCGGGAGGGCCAGGCGCCGCCGCTGACCGCGACGGTGCTCAGCTTCGGCTTCAAGTACGGCCTGCCGCTGGACGCCGACCTGGTCGTCGACGCCCGCTTCCTGCCCAACCCGCACTGGCTGCCCGAGCTGCGCCCGCGCACCGGCCAGGACCCGGACGTGCGGGACTACGTCCTCGGCCAGGACGACGCCCGGCCCTTCGTCGACCGCTACACCGACGTGCTGCGGCTGCTCATCCCCGGCTACCGGCGCGAGGGCAAGCGCTACCTGACCCTCGCCGTGGGCTGCACGGGCGGCAAGCACCGCAGCGTCGCCATCGCCGAGGAGTTCGCCCGCCGGCTGCGCGCCGACGGGGTCGACGTCGCCGTCCAGCACCGCGACCTGGGCCGCGAGTAGTGGGCGCACCCCCGCCCGTCCCGTCCGCCGGCGCGGACGGGCCCCGCCCGCTCCGCGTCGTCGCCTTCGGCGGTGGCCACGGGCTGGCCGCCGCGCTGGCCGCCTGGCGCCGGATCACCCCGGACCTGACCGCCGTCGTCACCGTGGCCGACGACGGCGGCTCCTCCGGGCGGATCCGCCGGGAGATGCCGGTGCTGCCACCGGGCGACCTCCGGATGGCGCTCACGGCGCTGGTCGACGAGGACGCCGACACCCGCCAGCTGGCCGCGCTGCTGCAGCACCGCCTCGGCGGCAGCGGGGCGCTCGCCGGGCACCCGGTGGGCAACCTGGTGCTCACCGGGCTCACCGAGCTGCACGGGGGCGACTGCGTCCGCGCGCTGGACGACCTGTGCCGGCTGCTGGGCGCCCGCGGGCGGGTGCTGCCGATGGCCGACGTCCCCCTGGACCTGGTCGCCACGGTGGAGAGCACCGACCCCGACGACCCGGCGCGCACCCGCACCATCCGCGGTCAGGTGGCGATCGCGACCACCCCGGGCCGGGTGCGCGACATCCTGGTGTCCCCGGACGACCCGCCGGTGCACCCGGCGGTGCTCGACGCGATCGCCACGGCCGACGTCGTCTCACTGGGCCCGGGCTCCTGGTACACGTCGGTGCTGCCGCACCTGCTGGTGCCGCGGCTGCGCGCCGCGCTCGCTGCGAGCAGTGCCCGGGTGGTCGTCGTCCTCAACCTCGAGCCGCAGCCAGGGGAGACCGACGGCTTCTCGCCGGAGGAGCACCTGACGGTGCTGCACAGCCACCTGGGCGGGGTGGCGTTGCACACGGTGATCGCAGACGCGGGATCGGTTGTTGACCGCTGTGGTCTCCTGTCTGCGGTACGTGAGTGCGGTGCCGAGCTCGTGCTGGCCCCGGTCGCCGAGGACGGGGGCGTGCCGCGGCACGACCCGGTGCGCCTGGCCGGAGCACTCCGGGAGGCGCTCGGGTCGGCGGCCGTGACACAGCAGGGCATGGAGATCCGCGAGCAGGTACCGCAACCTCACGTACCGGATCCGGTACACGGAGGAGACGAAGGGAACGCCGCACATGGGGCTTGGTGAGCCCGGGGGAACGTGGGGGTGGACGGCATGGCGATGACGGCCATGGTCAAGGACGAGCTGTCGCGAGTGGAGTGCAGCAAGACCTCCGAACGCAAGGCGGAGGTCACCGCGCTGCTGCGGTTCAGCGGCGGCCTGCACATCGTCGGTGGCCGGGTGGTCATCGAGGCGGAGCTGGACACCGGTTCGGTGGCCCGCCGGCTGCGCCGCGACATCAGCGAGGTCTACGGCTACACGAGCGGGGTGAGCGTGCTCGCCGGCGGCAACATCCGCCGCGGGGTGCGCTACCTGGTGCGCATCGCCAAGCACGGCGAGGGCCTGGCCCGGCAGACCGGGCTGGTCGACCAGCGCGGCCGCCCGGTCCGCGGGTTGCCGCCGTCGGTGGTCAGCGGGGGCATCAACGACGCCGAGGCCGCCTGGCGCGGGGCCTTCCTGGCGCACGGCTCGCTGACCGAGCCCGGGCGGTCCTCCTCGCTGGAGGTCACCTGCCCCGGCCCCGAGGCCGCGATGGCGCTGGTCGGCGCGGCCCGCCGGCTCGGCATCGCCGCCAAGGCCCGCGAGGTGCGCGGCGCCGACCGGGTGGTGGTGCGGGACGGCGACGCGATCAGCGCGCTGCTCACCCGGATGGGCGCCCACGACGCGGTGCTGGCCTGGGAGGAGCGGCGGATGCGCCGCGAGGTCCGGGCCACCGCCAACCGGCTGGCCAACTTCGACGACGCCAACCTGCGCCGCTCGGCCCGCGCCGCCGTGGCCGCCAGCGCCCGGGTGGAGCGGGCGCTGGAGATCCTCGACGGGGACGCCCCGGAGCACCTGCTCGTCGCCGGCCGGCTGCGGCTGGAGCACGGTCAGGCGTCGCTGGAGGAGCTCGGCCAGCGCGCCGACCCGCCGATGACCAAGGACGCCGTCGCCGGCCGGATCCGCCGGCTGCTGGCCATGGCCGACAAGCGGGCCAAGGACCTCGGCATCCCCGACACCGAGTCCGTCGTCACCGAGGACATGCTGACCCAGTAGCCCCGGGCCTCGGGGACGACGGACGAGGGACACGGTCGTCACCGAGGCCGTGCTGACCCAGTAGCTCCGGCGCCTCGGGGGCGACGGACGAGGGACACGGTCGTCACCGAGGCCGTGCCGACCCAGTAGCCCCGGGGGCTCCCCTCCCGCGCCAGGCCACCCGGTCGGGTGAGGAGTCCTCCGGGGGGGGCGTCCCCGGGACCGATGTCCTCCGCAGAGGCGTGCAGCAGAGTCGCGCCGGGTGGAGCGGGGGGCCGGGATGGCTGCGACGGCGTTGCAGGTGGTGTTCGGCTGCGCCGCGCTGGTCGCCGTCTGCACCGCGGTCCTG
>DASQNB010000739.1:0-3961 GCA_035645175.1 Geodermatophilus sp. | reverse complement strand
GGTGGAGGTCCGCTGGGCGTGCTCGAGCGCGGCGAAGCGGGCCTCGGCGTGGGCGGGGAGCACCCGCCGCTCGCGCACCACCCACGGCAGCCCGCGCGCCGCGGCGAGCAGGCCCTGGGCGGTGACGCGGTCGCGCGGGAGAGTCCGCAGCAGGTGGACGGTGCGGCGCAGCGCCGGGCGCACCGGCCGGCGCAGCCACGTCGTCCAGAGGGTGTTGCGGATGCCGTCGCGGCGCCGGCGGTGGGAGTCGCGCGCCTTCGACGCCTGGTGGTGGACGGTCAGCGCGGGCAGGTAGCACAGCTCCCACCCGGCGGCGGCGAGGTCGCCGGCCATGAGCTCCTCCTCGCCGCCCAGCCACAGCCGCTCGGAGAAGCCGCCGACCTCGGTGAACGCCTCGTGCCGCACCACCGAGGCGCCGGCGAGGAAGGAGCCCAGCGCCGGGCCGGGCAGCCAGTCCGCTCCGCGGACGGGGGAGTCCCGCAGCTCGGGCACGATCGGGTCCTCTCGGCCACCGGGCTCGACGAGGATGCGGGCGGTCACCACCGCCAGTCGCGGGTGCGCGTCGAGGACGTCGGCGGCGGTCCGCAGCGAGCCCGGGTCCCACCAGGTGTCGTCGTCGCAGAACGCGACGTACGGGGTGTCCACCCGGGCCACGCCGACGTTGCGGCCGATCGCGCCCAGGTTCTCCGGGCTGGCGACCAGCTCCACCTGCGGGAACCGCTCGGCCACCGCCGCCGCCGTCCCGTCGGTGGACCCGTTGTCGACCACGACGACGTGCGGCTGCTCGGGCAGCGCCACCAGCCGGGACAGCGCCAGCAGCACCTCGTCGCGGCGCTGGTGGGTGATGACGACGACGGACACCCGCGGGTCGGGCCGGCCCTCCTGCAGGTGGGAGGACCCCGTCCTCCCCACCCTTCGCAGGCTCAGGGCGGGACCCGGGACGGGGCCGCGGTGGTGGGGGGCAGGAGGGTCCTTTCTCACGCGCCCGCCTCGGCCAGCACGCGCAGGTCGGCGCGCACGCTCTCCGGGATCGGCCTCCGACGGCGCAGCGCGGCCGGCACCTCGCTCAGCGCGCGCAGCAGCCCCCGCCGCTCGGGCCCGGTGCGCAGCGCGGTCAGCACCAGGCGGCCCACCTCCGGCCACGGACGCCGCATCACCGCGGTGAGCAGCCGGCTGCGCCAGATCGCCGTCCGCCGCTGCTCCGGGGCGTGCCGCTTCGTCGAGGGGTGGTGGTGCACGGTCACGCCGTCGACGTAGGCGATGCCCCAGCCGGCCGCGGCCAGGTCCAGCGAGAGCCGCTCCTCCTCGCCCGGGAAGCGGACGACGGGGTCGAACCCGCCGACCGCGAGGAAGGCCTCGGTGCGCACCATCGCGCCGCAGGCGATGAAGCCCAGCAGCGCCGGACCCGGCAGGTCGAGTGGCGTGCCCAGCGGGCTGCGCGCCAGCTCGGTGCAGAACGAGTCCAGCCGCTCCTCGGGGCCGACCAGGATCCGCGCGTTGAGCACCGCCAGCCGGGGGTGTGCGCGCATGACCTCCACGGCGCGGGCCAGGTCGCCGGGCGCCCACCACGAGTCGTCGTCGGCGAAGGCCACGAACTCGGTGCCGGCCCGCTCGACGCCGAGCGTGCGCGCGTATGACCCGACGTTGCGCTCCAGCGGGACGACGGTCACCTCGGGCAGGGCCGCGCGGACCGCCGCGACGGTGCCGTCGGTCGAGGCGTTGTCCACCAGCACCACCGGCGCCTCGTGGCGCGGCAGCGTGGCGAGCAGGTCCTCGCGGCGGTTCTGGCTCATGACGACGACGGCCACGTCGCCGGGACGGGCGGGGCTGCTCACGGCCTCCCCCTGCCCGCGCCGCCGGGCAGCCAACCGGCGGGCTCCTGTGACGTCTCCGTCCCGGCCGCGGGCAGCGCCCCCGGGTCGGTGAACAGGCCCGACGCGGCCGTGGCGCCGGACAGCGCGTCGGCGGCGAGGACGACGGCGGCGGCGGTCCACGTCGTCCGCTCGACCGGCCAGCGGGCGTCGTCGGGGTAGACGTAGCCGGTCCAGTACGCCCCGTCGTCGGCCCGCAGGTGCTGCATGGCGGCCACCTGCTCGAGCGCGGCGTCCGGCCGGCCCGCAGCGGCCAGCGCGAGCGCCAGCTCGCAGGTCTCCGCGCCGGTGACCCACGGCCGGTCGGCGACGCACCGGGCGCCCAGGCCCGGGACGACGAACCGGTCCCAGTCGGCGGCCAGCCGGGCGTCGGCCGCGACGCCGGTGACCGCCCCGCCGAGCACCGGGTAGTACCAGTCCATCGAGTAGCGGGACCGGTCCGTGAACGCCCCGGGGCGGGTGCGCAGCGCGGTGCCCAGGTCGGTGACGGCGAGCTCCCAGTCCGGCTGCGGCTGCCCGGCCAGCCCGGCGAGGGCCACCCCGCAGCGCAGCGCCTGGAACAGGCTGGAGTTGCCGGTGAGCAGCGCGGTGTCGTCGCCGCTGCCGTCGGGGCGCAGCGCCCAGCCGACCGCTCCACCTGGCAGCTGCATGCGGGTCACCAGGTCCAGGCCGCGGCGCAGGGTGGGCCACAGCGCGCTGACGAGCTCCTCGTCGCGGGTGCACAGCCAGCTGTGCCAGACGCCCACCGCCAGGTACCCGGCGTGGTTGCTCTCCGCCGCGGAGGAGGTCTCGGCGCCGTCCCGGTACTCGGCCGCCCACGAGCCGTCGGGCCGCTGTCGGCGGGCCAGCCAGCGGTAGGCCGCCCGCGCCCGGCCGTGCTCGCCGCCGACGTCGAGGGCCATCGCGGCCTCGACCATGTCCCAGGGGTCGAGCTGGCCGCCGCGGAACCAGGGCAGCGCGCCGTCGTCCCCCTGCTCGGCGGCGATCGCCGCGACGGAGGCGCGCACCTGCTCCCCGCTGAGCACGCCCGGCAGCTCGGGGAACAGCTCAGACAGCGGTCCGCTCCAGGTCCGGCTCCTGCTCGGCGGCGGCCGCGACCGCGGGCTTGCGGGCGTAGACGATGAGGCTCTTGCCGACCAGCGGGTCCAGCAGCCGCTCGGCGAACCGGGTCGGCCACGGCCGCTCGGTCAGATCCCACACCAGCAGCCGGTGGTAGGCACGGACGGCGGCGTTGTCGCGCTCGACGCCGACCGCGCACCTGAGCCACCAGAACGGCGCGTGCAGCGCGTGCGCGTGGTGCTGCCCGCCCGGCACCAGGCCGGCGGCGGACAGCCGGGCACGCAGCACGTCGCCGCGGTAGATGCGGATGTGCCCGCCCTCGTTGGCGTGGTAGGCGTCCGAGAGCGCCCAGCAGACCCGCTCCGGCCCGTACCGGGGCACGGTCACGGCCAGGGTGCCGCCCGGTTTGAGCACGCGGGCGATCTCGGCGATCGCGGTCGCGTCGTCGGGAATGTGCTCGAGGACCTCGGAGGCGATGACCCGGTCCACGCTGGCATCGGGGAAGGGCAGCGCCAGCAGGTCGCCGCGCACCACCTCGTACGCCGCAGCGGCCGGGGCCTCGCCGGCCTCGGCGATCGCGCCCAGCCAGCGCTTCGTCGTCCCTACCTCGGACGCGCCCCGGTCGACGGCGACCACCCGCGCGCCCCGGCGGTAGGCCTCGAACGCGTGCCGGCCCTCGCCGCAGCCCAGGTCCAGGACGGTCATCCCCGGCCGCAGGTCCAGCCGGTCGTAGTCCACCGTCAGCACGATGTCCCCGGTTCGACTCCGGGCTCGATCCGCTCCTCGGTCGCTGGCGCTCCCTGCGATGCTCCCTCGCCCGTCGTCTTCACGGGAGCACACCCTTCCGGTCGAGCACCTCGGCGTACCACTCCGCCGTCCGCTCGGCGGTGGAGCGCCAGGTGTAGGAGGCCAGCACGCGGCGGCGCCCGGCCCGGCCCAGCTGCTCGGCCAGCGACGGCGAGTCCAGCACCAGCTGCAACGCCGCGGTCAGCTCCCCGACGTCCCCCGCCCGCACCCGGACGCCGGCCTTG
>DASQNB010000738.1:0-3020 GCA_035645175.1 Geodermatophilus sp. | reverse complement strand
GGCCATCAAATACGTGCCCTGGAAATCGCCCGCCAATTGGACTCAGCGGGAAAGGTCATCCTCGACAAGGGCTCCGTCCCTGAGTGGATGGAGCAAGCGCCCGATGGGCTGGCTGGCGAACGCAGATGTCGTGTCAAGGGCGCATCATGAGCGGCCGCAATTGCTGATGGCAACGTTGGACCCCCTACTACGCGGAAGCCCTGGTCGACTGGGCCGCCACGGCCCTCAGCGCTTTGGTTCTATGCGTGTAGGTCGGCAGCTCGGGCGCCATGTCAGTCAGGGATTCCGAGTCCTTCGCGTACTGCGGTCATGAAGTCGTAGCGGTAGCTGCTGTGTTGGCCCGTTGACCAGTGTTGATGTTCCTGGGTCATCGAGGGAAGACTCTCTACTGGCTGGCTGCACTCGGGGTCGGGGTCGGGGTTTACATCGCTGTGGCAGCTGCTCACAAACGCGATGAAGAGTTCGACCTGTCCCGTTTCGGCGCTCAGGTAGTGAGTCGCGATTCTTACCTCAGATCCAGAAATTCGCCCATGGAATGAGGTTTTCTCACCAGCTTCGACGGCTTGATTGGTGTCGTCGCTGGTCGCGGCCAGGGTTCAAGAAGAGGGCGCGGGCTCTCGGGGTGAAGATCGACTCGCCAAAGACCGATCTCCTCTTCCCCGGGAGCCCGCTGTGTCTCATCGTGCCAGCCTGGATGTGTCCGCACCGGTGTTGAAGGCGGTGACCGGCTGGATCGCCCGGTACCGCCGTCGGCCGGGGACCCGTCCGGCGCAGCGGGCCGGCACGGTGCACGCCCAAGTCGTGCTGGCGCTGCGCTGGCTGCGCCACCGCCTGGACGTGCGCACCCTGGCCGCAGACGCCGGGGTCAGCATCGCCACCGCCTACCGCTACCTGCACGAAGCGCTCGACGTGATCGCCGCGCACGCGCCCGACCTGGGCGCCGTGCTGACCCATGCTCGCGCCGTCGGCCTGCCCTTTCTCTGCCTGGACGGAACGCTGATCCCGACCGACCGGGTGGCCGCCCGCGCCGAGCGCGGCCATCACCTGTGGTACTCCGGCAAGCACCACGCCTTCGGCGGCAGCGTGCAGGTCATCTGCGACCCCGGTGGCTTCCCGCTGTGGGTCTCCAACGTCCGGCCCGGCTCGACCCACGATCTGACCGCCGCCCGAGAGCTGGTGCTGCCGGCGCTGTATCCGCACGCCGCCCGCGGGCTGCCGGTGCTGGCCGACAAGGGCTACACCGGTGCCGGCATCGGGGTGCACGTCCCGATCAAGCACCAGCCCGACGGGCCGCTGCACACCGACAACCGCTGCTACAACTCCCTGATCATCGCGCTGCGCGCGCCCACCGAACGGGGCCATGCGCTGCTCGGCCGCTGGCGAGCCCTCGACCGGGTCACCGTCAGCCCGCACCGCATCGGCGCGATTGTCGCCGCCGCATTGGTGCTGACCTCACTCGACCGCGGAAGCAGGTGAGAAAACCTCTCTATGAAGACGGGGGCCGGAGTCAACGTGGTTGTCGTTCATCGTTTCCTTTTCGCGGCAAGGGTCGATCGCCGTCGGTGAGGAGCGGGTCCGGGTGGAGCGCCCGCAGCCGCGCAGCGGCGAGGACGAACGACCTGGACGCGAGACGGTCCGGCGGCAGGATGGCCGAGCCGCCGAAGAGGAGCGACGCGTTCAGCGTCTGGGCGGGTCTCGCTCGGGTGGGTGGGGAGCCGGGCTCATCTCTCTATCGCCTCCTCGCCGGGAGGACCAGGTCGGATGGGAGGGGCTTCGCTCCGGTAGCGCAATTCAGTGCGGGGCCGTCTACGCGGCCGAAGGTTGTGCGGCGCCTGCCGGAGCGAAGGTCTGGTTGGCGGTGAGCATGTGCCAGATCGCCTCGGCCAGCTGGCGGGCCAGATCGATCCGGGCGATCTTGGCGCCGCGCTGCTTACCGAGGCGGGCCCGGGTCCGCTGGTAGCGCTCGGCGTAGACCGGATGGCGGGCGGCGTGGGTGGCCGCCTCGATCAGCGCCCAGCGCAGGTACTTCGGTCCGTTCTTGGCCAGCGAGTGCCGGTGGTCCTTGCGGCCGGACTGGTAGACCGTCGGGCACAGCCCGGTGTAGCCGACCAGCTTCTTCGGCGTGGAAAACCGGGCGATGTCGCCGATCTCGGCGGCGATGGTGTAGCCGAGCACCGGTCCGATGCCCGGCACGGTCGTCAGCAGCGGCACGTACGGATGGTCGGCGCCGAAGGCGCGCAGCGCCGCCTCGCAGCCGTTGATCTGCTCGTCGAGGTCGTCGATGAGAGCCAGCGCGGCGGCCACGTCGCCCGCCCACGGCTCGGGCAGGTGCAGGTCGGCCAGCAGCTGCCGGCCGGCGACGCCGAACAGGTCGGCGACCGGACACGGGTGGCCGAAGGTCAGCAGCGTGGCGTGGATGCGGTTCTTCAGCGCGGTGCGGTGGCGCACCAGGTGCAGCCGCCAGCGGGCGCGTTCCCGCTCGGCACGCACCGCCGGATCCGGCAGCCAGATCGCCGGCACCAGATCCCGGCGAGACAGCTCGGCGAGCACCCAGGCGTCGATGCGATCAGTCTTGGCCGCCAGCGGCGCGAGCCCTTTAACCTTGACCGCGTCGGCGACCTGCACCTCCCAGCCGCGCAGCTCCAGCTGGTCGTGGACGAAGCGGGCGCCGGTCATGGACTCGATCGCCGCCGCCACCGGCTGGCCGAACTCCCCGACCCGGGCGACCAGCGAGGCCAGCCCGCCGGCGTCGGGCGCCGCGGTCGTCACCAGCACCGGCGTGCCTGCCTCGTTCATGGCGTGCACATCCAGACGTGTCCTGCTCAGGTCCAACCCAACGTGCAACATGAGGACCGGGCCTCCTTCCGTCACGGCTGTCGGCTCTCACCAGCAGCGTGCTCCGGGGGAGGCCCCCAGGGCCCGTGCAAAGTCAGCTTTGCCCGGCCTGACCTGCGGTTATGGCGGCCAGCGGCCGAGGTCGAGCTTCCTGAGCCGCCGCGGTTCCTTCACCTGCATGGTGA
>DASQNB010000737.1:0-1526 GCA_035645175.1 Geodermatophilus sp. | reverse complement strand
GCTCCTGGAGGCGGCCTCGGGGCGGGTCAGCCCGGTGGCCGCGCTGGCCCGGCGGAGGCTGCGGGTGCACGAGCTGGGCGGCCTGCTGGCCCTGGCGCCGATCGTGCAGTCGGCGCCGGGCATCCCCGGTGGGCCGATCCTGGCGCTGGCCGCGCACACGCTCGGCGGCGTGGGCGGCCTGCTCGGCCGGCTGCGGGGACGCGGGTAGGGACACGACCGGCCGCCGGGAGGATCTCCCCGGCGGCCGCGTCGGTGTGGCCCCGCTGTAGAGTCCCCGGCCCTCTCCTGGCGTGCCCTGAGCGTGCGAAGGGCTCGGGGAGAGGGTCCTCTTACGATCAGCGGGGGCAGGGGTTCTCTCTCAGCCGGTCAGCAGGCGCCGCCCAGCGAGATGCCGTGCGCCTGGAGCCATGGCATCGGGTTGACCCGGCTGGCGTAGAGGCCGCCCCGGTGCACCTCGAAGTGCAGGTGCGGCCCGGTGGACTGGCCCTTGTTGCCGACGTCGGCGATGTGGTCACCGGCTCGGACGACCTGGCCGGCGCTGACGAAGAACTGGTTGACGTGCCCGTAGAGGGTGATCTGCCCGTCGCCGTGCTGGACGTAGACGGCCTGGCCGAAGCCGCTGGCCGGGCCGGCCTGCAGGACGACGCCGTCCTGGGGCACGTAGATCGGGGTGCCGATGGGCGCGGCGATGTCGACGCCCTGGTGCATGGTCCCCCAGCGCGGGCCGTAGCAGGAGGTCACCCGGCCCGCGGTCGGCATCCCGGAGGCGTTCGACGAGCTGGCCAGGGCCTGCGTCTGGCGGGCACTCCACGCGGCAGCGGCATCAGCAGCGCCCTGGGCGGCGAGCAGGCGCTCACCGGCCAGGCGGAGCTCCTCGTCGAGGCGGGCCTTCTCCGCCGCGCGGGCGTCGTAGTCGGCCTGGGCCTGGGCGAGGTGGGCGTTGGCGGCCTGCTCGGCCTCGTCGGCGGCACGGGCGAGCCCGTCGAGTTTGGCGACGGCGGCCTTCGCGGCGAGGTCGGCCTGCTCGACCCGGGCCGCCACGGTGAGGAACTCCTGCAGCCGCTGGGCGCGGTGGTCGCCGATGACCTCCATGGTGGCGGCCTGCTGCAGCAGCTCGGTGGGGCTCTGCGCGTCGAGCAGCATCTCCAGGTCGCCGTAGCGGTCGTCGGCGCCCATGTAGGCCTCGCGGCCGAGGTCGGCGATGTCCTCCTCGGCGGCGAGGACGGCGGCCTGGGCGACGGCGAGCTCCGCGGCCGTCCGCTCGGCCTCGGCCTGACCGGCGGCGAGCTGCGCGCGGGCGACGAGGGCGGCGTCGGCGGCGGCCTCGGCCTCCACGGTCATCCGCTGCAGCTGCTCCTCGGCGGCCTTGACCTGCTCCTCGATCTGCGCGACCTGCTCCTCCAGGGAGGCCTGCTCGGCGGCAGGGGCGGGCGCGGCGCCGGCGACGACGACGGCCCGGCGCGGAGCGCGCAGGCGGCTGCGGGGTGACGCGGCGCAGCGGACCACGGTGTTCAGGCGGTGCAGGG
>DASQNB010000736.1:0-2804 GCA_035645175.1 Geodermatophilus sp. | reverse complement strand
TGACGACGGTGTCGCCGTGCAGGCTGAGCAGCTTGCTGCGGATGGATCGGACGATGGTCGGGTGGTCGCTGAACGACCGTCCGGTGGCGCCGGGCCCGCCGTGGAACAGGGTGTCGCCGGTGAAGACGGTGGCCAGGTCGGGGGCATGCAGGCAGGTGCTGCCCGGGGAGTGGCCCGGGGTGTGCAGCGCGGTGAGCGTGGTGCCGGCCACCCGGAAGCTGGCGCCCTCGCCGAGCGCCTCGTCCGGTCTCGCGTCGGGGTGGACCATCTCCCAGAGCATCCGGTCGGCGGGGTGGAACCAGATCGGCGCGCCGGTGGCCTCGCGCAGCGCCACGGCCGCCGTGATGTGGTCGTTGTGGCCGTGGGTGAGCACGATGGCGGTCACGGTGCGCCCGCCGATCGCCTCCAGGATCGGTTCTGCGCGGTGCGGGGCGTCGATGACGAGCACCTCGTCGTCGTCGCCGACCAGCCAGACGTTGTTGTCGACGTCGAAGTCCTGCCCGTCGAGGCTGAAGACACCGGAGACCACGGTCTTGTCGATGCGGGCGCTCATGCGTCCACCTCGCCGGGTGCTCGTCGGCCCGCGAGCGGCCCTGCCGTTCCCACCGGTGAGCTCACGAGGCCGCTCACTTGTCCAGCACCACGACCGAGCGCAGCACCTCGCCCCGGCGCAGGTTGTCGAAGGCCTCCTCGACGTCGTCCAGACCGATGGCCTCGGTGACGAAGTCCTCGAGCGGGAAGCGGCCCTGCCGGTAGAGGTCCACCAGCATCGGGAAGTCCCGGGAGGGCAGGCAGTCGCCGTACCAGCTCGACTTGATCGCCCCGCCGCGGCCGAACACCTCGATCAGCGGGAGGGTGATGGTCATGTCCGGCGCCGGGACGCCGACCAGCACGACGCGGCCGGCCAGGTCGCGGGCGTAGAAGGCCTGCTCGAACACCGCCGGGTGGCCGACCGCGTCGATGGTGACGTCGGCGCCGAACCCGTTCGTGGCGGCCTTGACCGCCTCCACCGCGTCGGTCTGCTTGCTGTTGACCGTGTGGGTGGCGCCGAACTGCTTGGCCCACTCCAGCTTCCGGTCGTCGATGTCGACGGCGACGATGGTGCTGGCCCCGGCCAGCTTCGCCCCGGCGATCGCGGCGTCGCCCACGCCGCCGCAGCCGAACACCGCCACGCTCTCGCCGCGGCGCACCCCGGCGGTGTTGATCGCCGCGCCCACCCCGGCCATCACGCCGCAGCCGAGCAGGCCGGCGGCGGTCGCGGGCGCGGCCCGGTCGACCTTGGTGCACTGCCCGGAGTGCACCAGTGTCTTCTCCACGAACGCGCCGATGCCCAGCGCCGGGCTCAGCTCGGTGCCGTCGGCCAGCGTCATCTTCTGGGCGGCGTTGTGCGTGTTGAAGCAGTACTGCAGCTCGCCCCGGAGGCAGGCGCGGCACTGACCGCACACCGCCCGCCAGTTGAGGATCACGTAGTCCCCGACCGCGACGTTGGTGACGCCCTCGCCGACGGCGGAGACCACCCCGGCGGCCTCGTGGCCGAGCAGGAACGGGTACTCGTCGGTGATGTTGCCCTCGCGGTAGTGCAGGTCGGTGGCGCACACCCCGCACGCCTGCACGTCGACCACCGCCTCCCCGGGACCGGGGTCGGGGACGACGATCGTCTCCACGCTGACCGGGGCACCCTTGCTGCGGGCGACGACGCCCTTCACCTCGTAGGCCATGACGGTGGATCTCCTCTCGCGATGTGCGGACCGGACGCGGTGGTCGCTGCTCCCGACGGGTCCCCGACTGTGGTGGGGGAGCGGCAGGACATCCGTGCCTTGGCACCCCTTGACCCCGTCCGGCGCTCACCCTACTGTGTTGGACGACTGATATACCAGTCCTCGGCAACATCTCATGACAGAAGGGACTCCGGCATGGTCGTCCAGGTTGACGGAGCACCACAGGCCTCGGCCGTTCCGGACCGCGTGCTCGACCGGTCGCTGGCGGACACCGACCCGGAGGTCGCCGATGCGATCACCGCCGAGCTGGCCCGGCAGCAGACCACCCTGGAGATGATCGCCAGCGAGAACTTCGCCCCGGTGTCCGTCATGCAGGCCCAGGGCTCGGTGCTGACCAACAAGTACGCCGAGGGCTACCCCGGCCGGCGGTACTACGGCGGCTGCGAGCACGTGGACGTCATCGAGCAGCTGGCCATCGACCGGCTGAAGGCGCTGTTCGGCGCGGAGTACGCCAACGTGCAGCCGCACTCGGGTGCGCAGGCCAACGCCGCGGCGATGTCCGCCCTGCTCGAGCCCGGCGACACCATCCTGGGGCTGGACCTGGCCCACGGGGGCCACCTGACCCACGGGATGAGGCTCAACTTCTCCGGGAAGCTCTACGACGTGGCCGCGTACCACGTGGGCCGTGAGGACCACCGGGTCGACATGGCCGAGGTGGAGAAGCTGGCGCAGGAGCGGCGGCCCAAGCTCATCGTGGCCGGCTGGTCGGCCTACCCCCGCCACCTGGACTTCGCCGAGTTCCGCCGGATCGCGGACGAGGTCGGGGCCTACCTGATGGTCGACATGGCGCACTTCGCCGGGCTCGTCGCCGCCGGGCTGCACCCCTCCCCGGTGCCGCACGCGCACGTGGTGACCTCGACCACCCACAAGACCCTGGGCGGGCCGCGTGGCGGGGTCATCCTGGCCACGGCCGACCTCGCGAAGAAGTTCAACTCGTCGGTGTTCCCCGGCCAGCAGGGTGGGCCCCTGGAACACGTGATCGCCGCCAAGGCGGTGGCCTTCAAGCTGGCCGCGGAGCCGGCCTTC
>DASQNB010000735.1:0-7024 GCA_035645175.1 Geodermatophilus sp. | reverse complement strand
CCCGGTCGAAGATCGCCTGGGTCAGGAAGGGCAGCGTGATGCCCAGCAGCGAGGAGATCAGGATCGTCACCGCGACCACGGCGACCCGCCGGCGATAGGGACCGAACAGTGCGACCACACGCCGTCCCGTGCGGTCCGGCGTGGCAGCGCCCGGCGCGGCCCCCGGCGGCCCGACAGGACCTGACGAGCCGGCGGTCATGGGCGAAGGGTGTCGCGAGGCCGACTCGAAGTCCAGCGCTCTCCCCCACGCCAGATCACGCACCGCGGCCGAGGGGCGATGACACGATGCCCCGGTGAACGTGGTCGAGGTGCTCCCGGCGTTCCTGCTTGCGGTGCTGCTGATCTCTGCCAGCCCGGGGCCGGCCATGGCGCTGATCCTGCGCCGGGCCGCTCTGCACGGCACTCGTGCCGCCGTTCCGACGGTGCTGGGCCTGGAGCTCGGCCTCTTCCTGTGGGCGCTGGCTGCCGGCGCTGGACTGGCCGCGGTAGTCGCCGCCTCCCAGATCGCCTATACCGTGCTGCGCGTGGTGGGCGCTGCCGTTCTGCTCTACCTGGGGGTCAGGGCGTGGAGAGCGGCCTGGACCGACCGCGGCGAGGCGCAGCCGCCGGTCAGCGGCAGCAGACGTTCCACGCGCGGCGCCTTCGGCGAAGGGGTGCTGGTGCAGTTGGCCAACCCCAAGGCCGCGATCTTCATGTTCGCCTTCTACCCGCAGTTCGTCCCGTCGGACGGGCCGGTGCTCGCCTGGACCGCCGCACTGGCGCTGCTGCAGGTTCTGGTGGAGACCGCCCTCTACCTCGCCCTGGCGACCACTGTTGGGCGTGCCTCGGCCTGGTTCCGGCGACCGAAGATCCGTCGCCGGCTCGAGGCTGCGAGCGGCACCGTGCTGATCGGCCTGGGCGTCCGCGTCGCCGTCAGCCCCCGCTGATGCTGCTCCGCCTGACCTCGCTCACGCCCGTCCCGGAAGCGGTCGACTGCGGACAGCTGGTCGCCCTTCCTGGCCCGCGCTGGCACAGACCAGCCGCGCCCGGAGGCGGCCGCCGCACTGCAGCGTCTTCGGTAGTCGTCAGCCGCTCCGCCGCCCCGCCGTTCACGGCGCTCCACGGTCCCCGGCAGGACTCGGTGCTCGGAGGCTTGTTGGTCGCACCGTCTGGTGGGGCGCGACCGTCACGCCTCCGACCTGCGGTTTTGCTCCCCCGATTGGACTCGAACCAATAACCCTGCGATTAACAGTCGCATGCTCTGCCAATTGAGCTACGGGGGATCGGCGGGCTGGCCCGCGCGCACGGACGAGGTTACCCCACGCAGTCCGCGGTGCCGCGGAGGGCCCTCCACGTCGCGCGCCACACCCCGCGCGGCTAGCGTGATCGTCCACTGTCCCGCGTCCCACCTGGAGGTTCTCCATGGCGAAGCTGTCCTTCCTCGTCGGCTTCGGTGCCGGCTACGTGCTCGGTGCTAAGGCGGGCACGGAGCGCTACGAGCAGATCCGCCGTGCCTGGGAGCAGGCCAAGGACAACCCGCAGCTGCAGGGTCTGGCCGGCATGGCCCAGGCCCGCGCTGACGGCGTGGTCAACTCCGCCAAGGCCCGGATCGGCCTGGGCAGCTCCGGTGACCGCTCGACGGCGTCCCAGCCGGGGTCGGTCCCGCGGGCCCGCTCGGCCTCCGGCACCACCCCGGCGTCGAACACCCCGGTGCCGCCGCCGGACACCACCGGCGGGCTCTGACCCGAGGGGTCGCGGCCGACTCAGTCCGGCTGGTCGGCCGCGACCGCCTCGGCGAGCTTCTGCCGCGCGACCTCCCGCGCGGTGGGGTCGTTGCGGTCGGCGTCGTCGTCGAACACGACGGTCCACTCCCGCGCCGCCTGACCGGGCAGCCGCCGGGCGACCAGCACCACCCCGCCCCCGCCGGGCAGGGGGGCACGCCGGCTGGCCACCACCGTCTCGTCCACCCGCCGGCGGACGACGGGCGGCAGGCCCCCCGCATCGGCCAGCGCGTGCCGCTCGATCGGCAGCCGCGCCTGCACGCCCGGCTCGACCTCGGTCAGCGGGGTCACCTCGAAGCGGCCGCCGCCGTCGCCGGTCGCCGTCCACCGGGCCGTGCCGACCTCGTGCCACGGCAGGACGCCGACCTCGCCGGCCTCCGGGAGCGCCAGGTCGGCCGGCACGCGGCGCAGTCCGCGGGACGTCGCGACCAGCCAGCCCTCGTCCCGCACCAGCGCGCCCCAGGCCAGCACCCGCTCGTCCGGGTCGGCCGAGGCGAGCACCACCGCCCGCACCGGCTCCGGCGGCCGGGCGAACCGCTGCCGCACCCGGTCGAGCAGGGTCACCCGAGCCCGCCCATCGCCCGCTTGCGCAGCGAGATCGCCTGCTGCTCGAGCGCCATGAGCTGGCCGAACGCCCGCATGTACTCCTCACCCGCCTCGACCGGGTTCATCCGCTGCAGCCGCCCCTTGAGCTCGGCCACCTGGCGCACGGTGTGCATCTCCTCCAGCCGCGCGAGCACCGCGTTGACGTACGTGGCGTCGGCCTCCCCGACCGAGCGCGTCGGCTCGACGGCCAGTGCGGTCAGCAGCGCCCGCGCGGTGTCCCGGGTGCAGTGCGCCGCCACCTCGTCCAGCCACGCCGCGCCGGTGACCCGGGCGGCGGCTGCCCCGCCCGCCCCGGCGACCGCGGCGGCCACGTCGGCGTAGTCAGCGTCGGTGTAGGCCTCGATCGGGATCGCGTCGAAGGACGGCCCGGCCAGCTCGGGGCTCTGCAGCGCGGCCTTGACCGCCTCCCGCTCGACCTCCAGCGCCACGTCGTCCGCACTCTTCTGCGGCGTGCGCGGCCGGCCCCGCTGCGGCTGGCTCCCGCCGTCCCCGGTGATCCGGCGGACCCGCTCGAGCACCTCGGCCTCGTCAATGTTGCAGATCAACCCGGCCAGCTGGCGGGCGTAGGCGGGGCGCAGCGCGTGGTCCTTGATCTGCGCGACCAGCGGCGCGGTCTTCTCCAGCGCGGCCACCCGGCCCTCGACGGTGTCCAGGTCGTAGCCGGCCAGCGTGGTCTTGAGGACGAACGCGATCAGCGGCGTCCGGCGGCCCACCAGATCGCGGACGGCGGCGTCGCCGTGCGCCTGCCGCAGCTCGCAGGGGTCCCGGCCGTCGGGCTCGACGGCGACGAAGGTCTGCCCGACGAAGCGCTGGTCCTCGGCGAAGGTCTTCATCGCCGCGGCCTGCCCGGCGGCGTCGCCGTCGAAGGTGTAGATGACCTCGCCGCGGAACTCGTCCTGGTCCATGAGCAGCCGGCGCAGCACGCCGATGTGCTCAGGCCCGAACGCGGTGCCGCAGGAGGCGACGGCGGTCGTCACCCCGGCCAGGTGGCAGGCCATGACGTCGGTGTAGCCCTCGACGACGACGGCCTGGTGGCGACGGGCGATGTCCCGCTTGGCCCGGTCGACGCCGTAGAGCACGCTGCTCTTCTTGTAGAGCGGCGTCTCCGGGGTGTTGAGGTACTTGGGGCCGGGGTCGTCGTCCATCAGCTTGCGGGCGCCGAAGCCGATGACGTCGCCGGTGATGTCGCGGATCGGCCAGACCAGCCGGCGGTGGAAGCGGTCGATCAGCGTGCCGCGGCTGGACTCCTTGGCCAGGCCGGCGGTCACCAGCTCCTGCTGGGTGAACCCCTTGCCGCGCAGGTGGCGGGTCAGCCCGTCCCAGCCGCCGGGGGCGAACCCGCAGCCGAAGTCCAGCGCCACCTGCCGGTCGAAGCCGCGGTCGGCGAGGAACTGCCGGGCCGGCGCGGCGTCGGGACTGCCCAGCTGCTCGGCGTAGAAGGCCGCCGCCGCGGTGTTGGCCGCGACCAGCCGGGCGCGCTGACCGGCCTGCGCGCGGTCGGGGGCGCCGGTGGGCCGGCCGCCGTCGTCCTCGTAGTGCAGCTCGACGTTGGCCCGTCCGGCCAGCAGCTCGACCGCCTCGGTGAACGACAGGTGGTCGATCTGCTGGATGAAGGAGATGACGTCTCCACCCACCCCGCAACCGAAACAATGAAAGAGGTTTCGCGATGGAGTGACGTGGAAGGAGGGCGACTTCTCGTCGTGGAAGGGACAGAGTCCCTTCAGGCTGCCGCCGCCGGCGCGCTTGAGCTGCAGGTGGTCACCGACGATCGCGTCGATCTTCGACCGCTCGCGGACCAGCGCGATGTCGGCGGCGCGGATGCGTCCCCGGCCGGCCATCAGTCGCCCCCTCCCCCACCGTCGCCGCCGCCGTCGCCCCCGAGGACGGCGGCGTCACGACCCCGGATGACCAGCTCGAGCCACAGCAGGAAGACCTGCTCGTCCAGCGACAGGCCGTCGTCGGCCCGCAGCGTCGGACGCGGCCACCAGCCGCCGGTACCGCCGCTCTCGGCGACCACCCGGTCGCCGGCGAGGTAGCGGCGCGACCCGTGCCACCACGAGGCCGGCTGCGCCTGCACCTGCGTCCCGCCGAGGTCGACCGACCAGGTGCTCTTCCACCACGAGGTCTGCCGGGCGCGCAGCCGCGCCGTCCCCTCCGGGTCGTGCGCCTCCCGGCCGGTGAGCTCCCGGCCGGCCCTCGCGAGCACCCACTCGCGGTTCCCGACGACGGCCGTGGCCGCCTCCTTCCACCTCGACGCCCGCACCGTGGCGACGACGACGTCGTCGCGCAGCACGGGCGAGACGCCCTTCTCGGTGCCGGCGGAGCCGGCCTTGCCCAGGACGAGCACGGGCACCTCCGCTCAGCCGATCCCCGGCGCCCCGGCGACGCTCTCGCCGGTCGCGCGGTAGAGCAGGTAGGCAGCAGTCTCCCGCAGGATGTAGCGGAACTGCGTGGTGCGGGTCTGCACCGCCGGGCCCTGCCGGGTCGGCGAGCTGTCGGCGGTGATGCCGGTGTCCTCGGCCATGCGCTCGGCGCGCAGCGCGTGCCACGGGTCGGTGACCAGCACGGCCGAGGACCAGCCGCGCCCGTCGAACGCGGTCGCCACGGCGCGCATGCTCTCCAGCGTGTCCACGCCCTCCTCGACCGCGAGCAGCCCGTCCTCCGGGACGCCGGCCTCGGCCAGGTAGGCGCGGCCGGACTCGGCCTCGGTGAACTGGTCGCCGTCCGCCTTGCCGCCGACGGTCACGATCACCGGTGCCACGTCGGCCTCGTACAGCGCGAGCGCGTGCTCCAGCCGCGCCTCGAAGATCGACGACGGGACGCCGTTGTACTGCGCCGACCCGAGCACCACGATCGCGTCGGAGGTCGGCCGCGCGTCCTGCCGCGCGGTCCACCAGATCGCCGTGGCGGTGGAGACGACGAGCAGGACGACGGCGAGCAGCAGCGCGCCGACGACCCGACCCACCAGGCTCCCCGCACGCACCCCCACCCGTCATGGGTACCACGCAGGTCCGTCGGTCCGTGGACACCGCGGCGGGTGTGCCGAACGACCCCGACGGCCCGGCCCGGTGCAGGGGCCCGCGCCGAGCCTGCGAGGCGTGGGGGGCACCGGGGTCCTTTTTCAGGAGCCGGCGCGGTCGGCCCCCAGCGCGGCACGGCCGGCCTCGAGCCGGGCCACCGGTACGCGGAACGGCGAGCAGGACACGTAGTCCAGCCCCACCTCGTGGAAGAAGTGCACCGAGTCCGGGTCACCGCCGTGCTCGCCGCAGACGCCGAGCTTGAGGTCCGGCCGGGCCGACCGGCCCTCCTCGACGGCGATCTGCACGAGCCGGCCGACGCCGGGCCGGTCCATCTCCTCGAACGGCGAGACACCGAAGATGCCCTTGTCCAGGTAGGCGTGGAAGAACGCGGCCTCGACGTCGTCCCGGGAGAAGCCCCAGGTCATCTGGGTGAGGTCGTTGGTGCCGAAGGAGAAGAACTCGGCCGACGAGGCGATCTCGGCGGCGGTCAGCGCGGCGCGCGGCACCTCGATCATCGTGCCGATGAGCACGTCGAGCTCGACGCCGCGCTCCTCGAACACCGCGGCGAGCACCTGCTCGGACTCCTCGCGGATGGCCTCCAGTTCCTGCACCGCCCCGACCAGCGGGATCATGATCTCCGGCCGCGGGTCGCCACCGGCCTCCTTCCGCTCGCAGGCCGCCTCGGCGATGGCCCGGACCTGCATCGCGAACAGGCCCTTGACCACCAGGCCGAGCCGCACCCCGCGCAGCCCGAGCATCGGGTTCTGCTCGTGCAGCCGGCGGACGGCGGTCAGCAGCCGCAGGTTGGCCTCGTCCGGGTGCCCCTGCGCCTCGGCGACGGCGACTCGCACCGAGAGGTCGGTGAGGTCGGGCAGGAACTCGTGCAGCGGCGGGTCGAGCAGCCGCACGGTCACCGGCAGCCCGTCCATCGCCTCGAAGATCTCCAGGAAGTCCTGCTTCTGCAGCGGCGCCAGCCCGTCGAGGGCCTGCTGCTTGCCCGCGTCGTCCTCGGCCAGGATCAGCTTCTCCACCAGCTGCCGCCGGTCGCCGAGGAACATGTGCTCGGTCCGGCACAGCCCGATGCCGCGGGCGCCGAACCGCCGGGCCCGGGCGGAGTCCTCCGGGGTGTCGGCGTTGGTCCGCACGTCCATCCGCCGCCGGGCGTCGGCGTGGGCGAGGACGCGGTGCACGCTGCGCACCAGGTCGTCGGCCTCGGCGGAGTCCGGGTCGATCTCGCCCTCGAAGTAGCGGACGACGGCGGAGTCCTCGACCGGCACCTCGCCCAGCCACACCCTGCCGGTGGAGCCGTCGATGGAGACGACGTCGCCCTCCTCGACGGTGACGCCGCCGGGGGCGGTGAAGCGGCGGTTCCTCGTGTCGACCTGCAGCTCCTCGGCGCCGCACACGCAGGTCTTGCCCATGCCCCGGGCGACGACGGCCGCGTGCGAGGTCTTGCCGCCGCGGCTGGTGAGCACGCCCTCGGCGGCGATCATCCCCGAGAGGTCGTCGGGGTTGGTCTCCCGGCGGACCAGCACCACCTTCTCGCCGCGGTCGGCCCACTGGACGGCGGTCTCGGAGGAGAACACCGCCTTGCCGACGGCGGCCCCGGGCGAGGCGTTCATGCCCTGGGTGAGCTGG
>DASQNB010000734.1:0-4462 GCA_035645175.1 Geodermatophilus sp. | reverse complement strand
CGACGAGCACCTGGACGACGAGGCGCGGCTGATCGCCGAGTCGGCGGCCGACCCGGAGGGCCGGGAGGGCGTGCGGGCCTTCGTCGAGAAGCGCCGGCCGGACTTCCGCAGCGCGCGCTGAGCCGGACGCCCGGTCAGCAGGACGGGGTGAGCGTGGTGGTCACCGCGGTGGACACCCAGGTGCCGCGGTAGGCCCAGATCCGGTAGGTGTAGGTCGTGCCGTTCACCAGGCCAGGGTCGGTGACCGTCGTCGTCCCCATCGGCGCGCTGTTGGTCGCCTGGACCGTCCCACCCACGATGCGCTCACCGCGGTAGCCAGTCGCCCAGGAACTCGGGGTCGCCGTCCAGTTGAGGGTCGCGGCGGGCTGCTGGGGGATGGGACGCAGGGCGAGGGTCTGCCCGATCCACTCGCTGGAGAAGGTGCTCGGCGAGGTCGAGCTGCGCACCGGCGTCGCCCCGGGGCCGGCGAAGGACACGTCCCCGGCCGAGACCCCCTGGATGGAGGTGCCGGTGCCGGAGATCTGCCGCCACCGTTCCGCGGTGCCCCCGGGAGCGGGGAGCTGCTCCTGGCGCTTCGTGGTGACGTGCACGAGCATCGTGTTCGCGACCGTGGTGGTCACCGAGGGGACCGTCGCGGTCGCGGACGTGCCGGTCGCCGCCTCGTGAGTATCGACCGGAGACGTGGTGCTCACCCCGCTGTACGCGGCGATGCCGCCGGCCATGTCCACCGAGGCCGCGAGCTGGAACGTCGCGCTCGCGGGTTCCGTGGCGACCGCCACGCGCCAGAAGAGAGCTGACGTCACCTGCGCGGCTCCGTTGGTCTGGAAGGCGCTGTCACGGCGGATGAGGGTCCACCCGGCCGGCGGGGTGAGCACGGCAGGGCCGCCCCAGTTGCTGACCTGGGCCACGAGGAGGTCCCCGGCGCTGGTCCCGGGCGGGGTCGGCAGGACGAGGGAACCGGAGCCCGCCGCCTTCGTCGCGGCCCGGAACACGATCGTGCTCGACAGGCAGCTCGTCGTCGCCGTCAGGCCCGACGGGGGCTGCAGCCGGTCGGCGGCCAGGGCGTTCGCCGGGTTGGTCGTCCTGGACGTGAAGACGGCGGAGGCCGTCGGCAGCGTCAGGACGGCGGCCACGAGCGCCAGCGCGGCGACCAGGGCAGCGAGGTGACGGCGCCTGACGAGGTGGGATCGCGGGACGGACCGGCTCATCGTCAGCAGGCCGGGGTCAGCGAGGCTGCCACGTGGTCGGAGACCCAGGAGCCGCGGTGGGCCCGGACCCGGTAGGTGTAGGTCGTACCGTTCGCGAGGCCCGTGTCGGTGGCGGTGGTCGTCCCGGACGGCACGGTCTGGCTGGCCTGGATGGTCCCCCCGGTGAACCGCTCACGCGTGTAGCCGGCGGCCCAGGAGCTGGGGGTCGCGGTCCAGGACAGGGACGCGCCGACCTGCTGGAGGGCGGGACGCAGGACGACCGTCTGGGCGATCCACGCGGTCGTGGAGCCGGACGTCGTCGAGGTGCGCTGCGGGACGGCGCCGGGCCCCACGAACGCCTCGTCGGCCGCGGTGACGGTCTCGCTGTCGGAGCTGTGCGTCCAGAGCGCCTGGGTGCCCGTCGGGGTGGGGGGTTGCCCACCGCTCCTGGTCAGGAGGTGGACGACCACCGCACCCGTCGCCGTCGCCGTCAGCGCCGGCGTGGTCGCGGTCTGGCCGGAGCCCGTGGACCCACCGGCGACGGCGACGGGGGCGCTCCCGCTGACCCCCCGGTAGGCCACGATCCCGCCCACCATGTCGCCGCTCTCCGAGGTGGGACGGGCGAAGTCCGCAGCCGGCTCGGTCCCCGCGGCGGCCTTCCAGTAGACAGCGGAGGTCACGACGCCTCCGCTCGTGTCCGGAAGGGAAATGCGGGTCCAGTCGCTGGGTGCTGTGATCGGCGAGGTGCCGTAGTAGGCCACCTGCGCGACCAGTACGTCGCCCGCCGCGGTCCCGGGCGGGGGGCTGAGCGTGAGCGGCGAGACCTCCGTCGAGGCGAGGGCCCCCCGGAGGACGATGGGTCTGTACGAGCACGTCTGCGTCACGGCCAGGCCGGACGGCGGCTGGAGCCGGTCGGCGGCCAGGGAGTTGGCGGGGGTGCCCGTCGTGGCCGAGAACGCCGTGTGCGCCGAGGGGAGCGCCAGCACGGCGACGAGCAGCCCCAGCGCGGCGACCAGACCGACCAGCCGGGCTCCGGGAACCCGCCGGACACGCCGGTGCGGCCCCTTCATCGTCATCCCCTCCCCTCCGGTCCCGCGTGCCCGCAGGTTGCTCCATCGAGGCATCGGCACCGGTCCGCCGTGGCTTGAGCTCTCCAGGACCCGGCCACCGCACGACTACCCGGAGGAGGGAGGAGCGCCACGGCCCCGGTCAGAGGGCCGCGTGCACCCCGACGGGTCGCGGCACCGGGATCGGCGGCACGAGATCGGCGGCGCCTCCGGTGACCGGTCCCTCCACACCCGCCAGGTGAGCCCGGTCCCGCCCGCCGGCCTTGGCGGCGTACAGGGCCGTGTCCGCGGTGGCGAGCAGTTCCGCGGCGGACAAGCCGGCCCCGTGCTGGCAGGCGATGCCCAGGCTCGCCGTGATCGGCCTCGGTGCCTCAACGTCCCGCAGGACCGCTCGGAGCCGGCGCGCGACCACGACGGCCTCCTCCGCCGTGGCGCCGGGCAGGATCAGCGCGAACTCCTCACCGCCGTAGCGCGCGGCGACGTCGCCCGGTCGCACGCAGGACCGCAGCGCTGCGCCCACGCCCCGCAGGACGTCGTCGCCGGCCTGGTGGCCGTAGGTGTCGTTGAGCTGCTTGAAGTGGTCGAGGTCGATGATCAGTACCGACACCGGCGCATCGGTGCGGGCGGCGACAGACAGCTCCCGATCGAAGGCGGCGTCGAAGGCGCGCCGGTTGGCCACCCCGGTGAGGCCGTCGGTGAGCGCGCTGGCCTGCAGGTGCTCCAGCAGCGCGACGCGGGCGAACGCCGTCGCGGCGTGCGCCACCGCCTGCTCGGTGACGCCGACCCGGCGTCGCTCGATGCGCGAGCCGGTGCGCGCGTCGTCCTGGAAGGTCAGGACGCCGCTGCCAGAACCGTCCAGGCCGAACGGGACGGCGACGACCCGGCGGGCGCCCTCGAGCACCTCGTCCACCCACCGGTCGGGGCCCTTCATGGCCGCCAGGACCGTGCTGCCCCGCTCGACCGCCGCGGCGAGCAGCGACCCCGGTGGGGGTGCGCCGATCCCCCGCAGCGGCTCGGCGTCGTGATCCCGGCGCTTGCGGACGGCGAGGTCGACCGCCGACACGGCGCTGCCCTCGGGCACGTGGCAGTGCACCGCGGCGAGGGGCGAGTCGGCGGCGTCGACGGTGAAGTCGAGCAGCGCCTCGGCCACCTTGGCGCCGGTGTCGGCCTCGTGCAGGGCGCCCGCCAGCCGGCGCAGCGCCTCCTCGTCGTAGCGACGGCGACGCAGTTCGCGTTCGTTCACCGCGCCCAGGCCCGAGGTCATCATCGCGGTCACCCAGACGGCGACCAGGAAGACCCCGTAGGGCAGGGCATCGAAGCCCTGGACGGCGCCGTGCGCGGGCAGCAGGGCCGTGTCGACCGCCTTGAGCACCGACATCACCACGAGCGAGTGCCACAGGGCGAGCTTGAGACCGGTGCGGAACGAGCCCAGCAGCGTGACGCAGATGACGTGCAGGACGATCACGTACACCACCGGCCCGGAGATGCCCCCGGCGACGTAGAGCGCCCACCCCAGGTGGGCCGCATCGAGGATCACCGGCACCGTGATCGCCGCCACCGCCCAGCGGCGGCCGAACGCCGACAGTTTCTGCAGCACGAGCCCGACGGCCAGCAGCACGACCCCGGGCACGACGAGGGCCGCCACCCCGGGGGTGTCGGCCGCCCGCGTGATCACCCATGCCGCGACGGGCAGCAGGACGACGACGCCGATGCGGACGGCGAGCAGCCACCGGAGGCGGTCGGCCAGGGGCAGGTTGTCCAGGGAACCCTGTGGGGACGCAGGCGTCTGGCTCATGTGGGCGCCGTCCTCGGCAACTCGGGGAAGTCTCGGAAGTCGTTCAGTTCCTGGTGGACCCGGGCCAGCGCCAGCTTCGGGTCAGCCCGGTCGAGCCGGCCCTGCACGGCCAGGAAGCCCGCGGCCACGGCGACCAGCGCGAGCGGGAACTGGCCGTCCTCGACGACGGCGAGTGCCGTCTCCCCCACCGCGGCAGCCACCTCGGCGACCGTCGTGGGGCTCGCCTGCAACGGCGGCGCCTGGACGACGTCCCCTCCCTGCGGCGAGTCCTCGTCCGGGTCGCTCACCGGGAGCGTCGGGGTCGGGCTCGGGACCTCGGTCGCCGGAGCCGGCTCCGGCGAGGTCGTCGGGGTCGGCGTGAGCGTCGGCGTGGGGACCGGGGTCGGGGTCTGGGTCGGCGTCGGGGTCGGGGT
>DASQNB010000733.1:0-1909 GCA_035645175.1 Geodermatophilus sp. | reverse complement strand
GGTCGCCCGTGGCACCGAGCAGGAGCAACCGGCTGATCACGAGTCCTCCTGGAGGACGGTGACGGCCGGGGGTTGGCTCCGTGCTGGTCGTGGGTCCGGTCGGCCGGGCGGCGGGGCTGTGACCATGGCGCGACCATCCTTCCCGAGCCCCGCGACCGGCGTCCACGCGGTCGAGGAGGCCGTTCGCGCGCGGGACGACCGGCGCGTAGTACACCCGCTCATCAGCGGCTGCCCCGTGTGGTTCGCGGCATCTCGGGTGGGGCATCGTGCCCGCAGAGTCGGGACCGGACGACGGCTGTTGCAGTCGCGGTCGACCGTCTGGATCGTGCGGGCCTCCGCAACGCGAACAGGACCACCGTCGGAGAGGAACACCATGTCCACCTGGCTCATCACCGGCTGCTCGAGCGGGCTTGGTCGAGCCCTTGCCGAAGCAGTCATCGAGGCCGGCCACCACGCCGTGGTCACCGCGCGCGACGAGGCCAAGGTCGCCGACCTCGTGGAGCTGGCCCCGGATCGCGTGCTGGGCGCGGCGTTGGACGTCACCGACCCGGCGCTGGCGGCAGCCGTCATCCAGCAGGCCGAGGACCGCTTCGGCGCCGTCGACGTGTTGGTCAACAACGCCGGGTACGGCTACCGCGCCGCGGTCGAGGAAGGTGATGACGCCGACGTGCGTGCGTTGTTCGAGACCCACTTCTTCGGGTCGGTGACCATGATCAAGGCGGTGTTGCCCGGGATGCGTGCGCGTCGTGCGGGGGCGATCGTCAACATCTCCTCGATCGGGGCGCAGATCACCCCACCGGGATCGGGCTACTACTCGGCGGCGAAAGCGGCACTCGAGGGGATGTCCGGATCCCTGCGCGGCGAGCTGCAACCGCTGGGCATCTCGGTAACGGTCGTCGAGCCCGGCGGATTCCGCACGGACTTCTCCGGTCGGTCGCTGACCCAGTCCCGAACCGTGATCGATGACTACGCCGAGACGGCGGGCAAGCGGCGCAAGGAGCACGACACGACGCACGGAACCCAGCCCGGCGACCCGGTGCGCGCCGGCCGGGCCATCCTCACCGCCGTGGAGTCCGCCGAGCCGCCGGCGATGCTGCTGCTGGGCACCGACGCCCTGACCAGCTACCGGCGGGTGCTCGGCACGGCCCTCGCCGAGGCCGACGAGTGGGAAGAGCTGAGCGTCAGCACCGACTTCGAGGACTGATCCCGCAGCGCGAGCCGGGTGACCGGCGGTGTCGCTGTGGACGTCGGGGTCCCACCGCACCCGTCCGGCCGAGTTCGTCGACCTGCGGGCGGCCTCGGCGTCCTGCCCTCAGGCATGTCCTGGGGCAGGAAGTGGAGGGTGTCGGCGTCGTTGATGCCGGCGGTGCTCACGTCGAACACCTGCTGGCCGTCCGTGGGCTCCGGATCGGGCAGGTCGACGACGTCGAGGACCTCGGGGCCGCCGAAGCGGGTGATCTGCACAGCACGCATGCAGGCGAGGCCAGGGCGTGACCAGGCGCGGGTCCCGGGCGGTGCGGGTGTCCACGGGCCGAGACCGTTCGAAGGCATCACATCGGTCACTGACGGGCATCCGTGAAGTGGTGGCCGTCCCGGAGGTCGTCGAGCAGGGGCGGGTGCACGGGCTCCCGACCGAGCAGGCGCGCGGCTCATCGAGTTCGTGAAGAGTGACGATGGAGGAGGCGCCCCACCCGGCTGACCAGATCCTGGACGTCGCGACGCGGATCGCTGACCAACTGCTGGACGTCCAGACGCGGGTGAACGGGCAGATCGATGCCACGTTGGCGGACCTGCTGCCCGCGGTGCAGCAGCGCTTGGGTGTGGAGCGAGCGGACGACGTCGACCTCTCCGACCTGGTGAACACCAGGATCACCGGCCTGAGCGTCGTCGTCACGCCGGCCGCGGTCGC
>DASQNB010000732.1:0-1725 GCA_035645175.1 Geodermatophilus sp. | reverse complement strand
CACCTCGTCCGGCGTCCCGCTCTGATGAAGGACCCCTCTGCCCCCCATCGCTCGCAGGCTCGCGGCGGGACCCTGCAGAGGGGCCGTGCGTAACAACCGGGCAACACCTGGCCGTTGCACGTGGCCGGTCGGGGCGGTGCGGGGGTTCGATGGCGACGCGGGACTCACCCCGCCAGACACGCGCCGCGGCCGTCGAGCCGCGCGGGACACAGAAGGCGGGCCACATGCGCAGCCGTGCACGCACACTCCTCCCCCTCGCCGTCGCTGGGGTCCTCCTCACCGCCTGCGGCGAGTCCGGTTCCTCGGGCACCGGCGGGGCCGAGGCCAGCGGCGGCAGTGCCTCCGGCGAGGCCTGCGCCCCCGTGGCCGGCGACCAGCTCGTCGTGCTGGAGGACGACCAGCAGCTGCAGAACGCGGACAACATCGTCCCGGCGGTCAACCTGGCCACCGCGCAGGCCAACCCGGCGCTGCTGCCCGCGCTCGACGCGGTGTCGGCGGCCATGACCACCGAGGAGCTCATCGATCTCAACGCCGCCGTCGACCTCGAGCGGCAGAGCGCCGAGGACGTCGCCACGGCCTGGGTCGAGGAGAACGTCGACACCGCGGCCCTGGAGCAGGGCAGCGGCCCGATCGTGGTCGGCGGTGCGAACTTCACCGAGTCCACCGTGCTGGCGAACGTCTACGCCGACGTCCTCACCGCCGCCGGGTTCGACGCCTCGGTCCGCGAGGTGGGCAACCGCGAGCTCTACCTGCCGGCGCTGATCTCCGGCTCGGAGGTCCAGGTCTTCCCGGAGTACCTGGCCACGGTGACCGACGAGCTCGACGAGATGGTCAACGGGCCCTCGGACGACGGTCCGGCCACCGGTGACGTGCAGGAGACGCTGACCGCGCTGCAGCCGCTGGCCGAGCAGGTCGGGCTGGTCTTCGGCGAGCCCTCGGAGGCCGCCGACCAGAACGCCTTCGCGGTCACCCAGGCCTTCGCCGACGAGCTGGGCGTCTCGACCCTGTCCGAGCTCGCCGACGCCTGCGGTGACGGCTCGCTGGTCCTGGGCGGCCCCACCGAGTGCCCGGAGCGGCCGTACTGCCAGCCGGGCCTGGAGGAGACCTACGGCCTGCAGTTCGACGGTTTCCGCGAGCTGGACACCGGCGGCCCGCTGACCAAGGCGGCGCTGCAGCAGGGCGAGATCTCGATCGGCCTGGTCTTCAGCTCCGACGGGGCCCTCGCGCAGAGCTGAGCAAGGACCTCCTCCTCCCCACCCTTCGCACGCTCAGGGCGGGACCCTGGAGGGGGCCGCCCCTCCTCCCCACCCTTCGTAGAAGGACCCCGTCCTCCCCACCCTTCGCTAGCTCAGGGCGGGGCCCGGGACGGGGCCGGCAGGGCCCTGGAGGGCGCCGACCCGGGGGCGCAGCGTGTACGGCCGGTCGACGATCCGTTCCGTGATCGGGAGCCTCCGCACCATTAGCATGATCGCCATGCGGGGTGGCCGGGACGGCGGCGGGTCGGCCGGTCCGGCGGCACCGGGACCGCGGACGGCGTGCCTGGTCGCGGGTTCCTGCCTGGCGGTCGGGGCCACCGTCGGCGTTCTCCTGACCGAGGACCCGCAGCTGCTCCGGCTGGCCGTCGTCGCCGCGGCCTGGGCGTTCGTGCTCGCCGCGCTGGTCGCGTCCCGGCGGTCCGCGGGTGGTGCCCCGGCCGACGGCGGGGAGCGGGCCGCGGTCGAGCGT
>DASQNB010000731.1:0-1681 GCA_035645175.1 Geodermatophilus sp. | reverse complement strand
GAGAGCAGGAACCGCCGGCGCAGCAGGAAGGCGACGACCAGCCCGACCAGGACCACCACGGCGGCCAGGACGAGCAGTTCGGTCGTCATCCGGGGCGCCGGGGTGTGCGGTGGGACGTCGGCAGGGGCTCAGGCGTCCTGGCCGGCTGCGCGCAGCCGCGACTGGGCGCGCTTGGCGGCCGCGAGGGCGTCGGGGTCGTCCCCGGCGTCCTCGGCACGGCGCAGCGCCTCGCGGGCCCGCTCGACGTCGATCTCCGAGGAGATCTCGGCGGTCTCGGCCAGGATCGAGACGCCGCGGTCGGTGACCGACAGGAAGCCGCCGTGGGCCGCGACGACCATGTCCTCGCCCTCGACGGTGCGGACGGTCACGATACCGCCGTCGGCGAGCTGGCCCAGCAGTGGCGCATGGCCGGGCAGCACGCCGAGCTCACCCTCGGTGGTGCGGGCCACGACCATGCTGGCCTCGCCGGACCAGATCATCCGCTCGACGGCCACCAACTCGACATGCAGGGTCGCCACGACACTCCTCGGGGTCCACCGACCGGCGGTACGGGTCGCCACGCCCGGGGTGGACACGGCGACGGGTCGCCCACACTCTATCCGCCGCGCGCCTGCCGCCCCGCAGCCGCGGCCCCGCCCAGGGCGTCCCTGATCATGCGAAGGGACCCAGGACGGCGGCCCCTTCCAGGGCACCGCCCCGAGCCAGCGAAGGGGGGCAGGCGGGTGGCCCCTCTGCAGGGTCCCGCCGCGAGCTCGCGAGTGGCGGGGGGCAGGGGCCCTCTTTCAGGCGCAGCGGCGGTACAGCAGGGTCCAGCGGCCCACCCGCACCCACGGACGGCGCACGGTCGAGGCCGGCGCCCACTCGTCGGTGTGGAACTGCCGGCCGCCGACGTGGGGCACCGCGGCCGACGGCGGCCAGCTCCAGTCGGCGCCGTCCACGCTGCTCCTGGTGATGCCGTCCACGTGCTCTCTCCCGATCGTCGCCCAGCCCGTCCGGACGTCCTGGATCTTGATCGGCACGACGCGGAGAGCCCTTGAGGCGACCCGCACCACTCCCGGTGCGTGCCGCCGGTGCCGGGGCTACCCGCACTCCCGTCCGGAAACACGAGAGCGGCCGGGCCCGTTCGGGCCCGGCCGCTCTGGGCGGTGCTACAACGGCCCCGCTGCAGGGGCCCGCGCTGAGCCTGCGAAGCGTGGGGAGCAGCGGGGTCCTTCGTCAGCCACGCTTCAGCTTGTCGGCGTTGCGCTCGAGGTCCTCGAGGCCACCGCACATGAAGAAGGCCTGCTCGGGCACGTTGTCGTACTCGCCGTCGGTGATCGCCTTGAACGCCTGCAGCGTCTCCGACACCGGCACGAACGAGCCCGGCTGCCCGGTGAAGGCCTCGGCCACGAACATGTTCTGCGAGAGGAAACGCTCGACGCGCCGGGCCCGGTTGACCGTGACCTTGTCCTCCTCACCGAGCTCGTCGATGCCGAGGATCGCGATGATGTCCTGCAGCTCCTGGTAGCGCTGCAGCACCTGCTTCACCGTCTGCGCGGTGGCGTAGTGCTCCTGCCCGACGTACTGCGGGTCCAGGATCCGGCTGGTGGAGTCCAGCGGGTCCACGGCCGGGTAGATGCCCTTCTCCGAGATCGGCCGGGAGAGCACCGTCGTCGCGTCGAGGTGGGCGAACGTGGTGTGC
>DASQNB010000730.1:0-3239 GCA_035645175.1 Geodermatophilus sp. | reverse complement strand
CCCCGAGCGGGTCGCCGTCGTACCCCCGGGCGTGGACGTCGACGCGTTGCGCCCCCGCGAGCGGGCCGCCGCACTGACCGCGCTCATCGAGGAGTGCCGGCGAGATCCGGCTCATCCCGCTGTGGGGCACGACGAGCGGTTCCCCGACGTGGGCAACGCCGAGCGCCTGGCGGAGTTTCTGAGCGGTGACCGCAGGACGGCGCTGTACGTGGGCAGCCTCAGCGCCGAGAAGGGCGTCTCGTTGCTGCTGGAGGCGCTGCAGGGATTGGACACCCGGACGGTGGTGGTGGGCTTCGGCCCGGCCCGTGCTGAGCTGGCGGCTCTGGCCGGCCCGGACGTCCTGTTCACCGGCCCGCTGCAGCATCGCCACCTGGCACACCTGTGGCCGCTGGCCGACGTCAGTGTCGTCCCGTCAGTCTTTCCCGAAGCGTTCGGCATGGTGGCCGCGGAGGCCGCGGCCTGTGGATCACCTCCGCTGGTCGCCCGGCACTCCGGTCTGGCCGAGATCGCGGCCGGCCTGGAGGGCGAGTACCCGCCGCACCTGCGGCACTTGGCGTCCTTCACCAGCGGTGACGCCGAGGACCTCCGCACCCGGCTGCGCGAGCTGCTGGACCTGGACACCGAGTCCTGGCGAGCGCTCTCCCAGGGAGCCCGCAGAGCGGCCGTACGGCTGTGGAGCTGGGACTACGTGGCCGGCCGCATCCGCGGGCTTGCTGCCGGGGCCGGCCCGGCGGCCGGGCGGCCACCCGGGCGCTCACCTGGGAGCGCTGGGCCTGGCTGAAGTCCTTGACACACCACGACCCTGCTTCGTCCTTCACCCCGGCAGCACGTGCAAGGCGTCCCGCTGACCATGCACGAGGTCATCAGGGACACAACAGCAGCGTCAGAACCCGACTTGCCGCTCGAAGATCGCGATCATGCCCAGGCGGGTCTGCTGTGGACGGCCTGCCGGGTTGGCACGTTCCGCGCCATGGATGCTGTCCGGGTGCCTGCCGTCAAGCGCTACCCCTCACGAGCCTCGCTCCTCACCGAGCCGCCGCGGGCGGGACTGGACGTCGCCGCCCTCGCGGCTGCCTGGCCGCTGCTCGCAACTGCCCGCCGCGGTGACGGCCACCCAGTGCTGGTGCTGCCGGGGCTGATGACCGGCGACCCCGCCACCTCGGTGCTGCGGACCGCGCTGCGCGCCCTCGGCCACAACGTGACCGGCTGGAGCCTGGGCCTCAACCGGGGCCCGACGGGCCACGTCGTCCACACGTTGCGCGAACAACTCGAGCGCTTGCACCGGACCTCGGGACGGCGGGTGAGCCTGGTCGGCTGGAGTCTCGGCGGGCTCTACGCGCAGGAGCTGGCCAGAGCTGCGCCGGGCAGCGTCCGCGGACTGGTCACCCTCGGCACGCCGGTGGTGCGATGGGCGCCCTGGGTCCGCACGGCCTCGGGGATCGTCGACGGGGGCACCCGCCTGCTCCGCGGGGCGGCAGCGCTGCCCCGGCCCTGGGCCGAGCGCGGCTCACTGCGCGTGCCCGCGACGTCGGTCTACACCCGGGCCGACGGCATCGTGCACTGGCCGTCGTGTCGGTACGAGGTCCGCGCTCGGCGGGAGAACGTGGAAGTTCGCGGCAGCCACCTCGGCCTTGCCTACAACCCGGCGGTTCTGTGGCTGCTGGCCGACCGGCTGGGGATGGCCGAGGGCGCCTGGACACCATTCCGCCCCCCGCTCGGAGTCAGCCTGCTCTTCACCCGCCGTCGATGACACAGGCATGCCCACTTCGAGGTGGTCCCCAGACGGACCGCCGGGACACCCAAGCCGGTCGACCTGATGCCGACACGACCTCAGGCGTAGACCGCGGTCGACCGCTGGAGTTCACCTCCGCAGGTCGAGACGCACTCGGAACGGCGGCGGACACAGGCGGACGACCTCGGATCCGGGAAACCGGAGAACCTGGTCAGGCTCCGAACCCGCAACTCAGCAGCCGTGGGGTTCGTGGTCTCAGGACAGCGTCTCGACTGTCACGCCGAGTGCACGATAGGTGTCCATGGCTCTGCGATCACGGCTGACCAGCGTGAGGCCGTGTTCCACGGCGGCAGCTCCGACCAACGCGTCGTACACCGACCCGCCGGCGATGCGGTGATCCGCCAACGTCGCGAGGAGTGACGCCGTCTCGTCGCGGCTGAGGAAGCGGCTGTGCGGGAAGTTGGCGGCCAGCACCCGGTGCGCTGCCGCCGGCACCAGACGAGAGGGCGACGGCAGGCGGGTCAGGACGGAGAAGGTCTCGAAGGCAGCGTGGCCGGCCAGACCCAGTCGCCGGTCAGCCAGTGCTGCGAACGTCGAGTCGTGATGGGCGTGGTCCTGCACGAGGAAGGCAACCGCGGCACTGGTGTCGACCAGGACGGGCGAGCGACTACCGCTGGTCGACGTCACGCAGCGACTGGACCTGGTCGTCGTCGAGTGGGATCCCGCTCGCCGGCACGGTGAGCCGACCGTCGCGCTCAGTCAGACGATCACTGGCCACCGGCTCGATCCGCAGGGTCGCGCCCTCCACACGGACATCAACCTCACCGGCGCTCAGTCCGATGCGTTCCCGCAGTTCCTTGGGGATGACCAGTCGCCCTGCCTTGTCGATGGTCGTACGCATACCATGAGAATGGCAGCGCGATGGTCGAGCGGCAAGGCCGTATGACGTCCGCACTGCGGGGTCAGCGCGTTGAGGATGGACCGAGCGATCCCGCTCGCCCGGTGCGATCGAGCCGCTCGACGACGTGAACGACCATCACCGCGTCGCGACTGGCGTCCCGCCTCCATCCTGGCCAATCGCACCAGCTACACCGACCCCGATGTCCCGTACCTCACCGCACCAACCGGGACACCAGGAGCTGAGGGACTCAGGTGTCACGGCCGCAGCCGTGTGCGTGTGTACCGACTCGCCCCTCGGACACAGCATCGCCCCGGTCTTCTTGCAGGTCAGGTCAGGAGCCTGGGGCGCTTCCATGTCGAGGCTCCTGAGGCACGCGTGATACTCCGGCCCCGGATCAGCCCTCGAGCAGCGCCGCGAAACGGTCGGCAGCCTGGCGACCATGCCGGGTGCACGTGCTGGTGGACAGTGAGCGTGGTGGTGGGTCGGCCGGTGGTCCGGAGTGTCCGCAGGACCGCATCTGCCCAGGCCAGGCACGAGCCCGAACGACGACGGAGGACACCGACCGCGGACCGATGGTGCCCGGATGGTCGCCTGCTGGGCGCACTA
>DASQNB010000729.1:0-1561 GCA_035645175.1 Geodermatophilus sp. | reverse complement strand
GCGGCGGACGTCGTCGGTGCAGGTCGTGGCCCGCAGCCTCGTGCAGGAGGTGCGCCGCGGACGCCCGCCGGAGGGCTGGCCGAAGGCGGCGCGGCGCGGCGGCTGGTGGCCCGGCCGCACCCGGGTCGCCGTCCGGCACCGGTCGGCCGACGGCACCACCGAGCAGGCGTTCACCGCGTGGGTCCGTGACCCCGAGGCGGTCGCCGGGGCCCTGGGCCGGCCGCTGCGCTGAGCTGGTCCGTGAGGCCGGCGAGATCGGCGATCTCGCCGAGGACGGTTCAGGCGGTCGTGCGGACGGCGCCGTCGGGGCCGGCCAGGATCACCGGCGCGGCGGCGGTCAGGTCGTGGACGGCGGCCAGCCCGGCCCCCTCGACGCTGTCGGCGGCCGAGACGACGGCCGCGGCCTCCAGCCCCTCGACCCCGCTGGAGACAGCGGCGGCGACGGCGGCCTGCAGCGCCGAGAGCTGCAGCGAGGGCAGCGAGACGGTGGCCGCGAGGTAGGTGCGGCCGTCGGTGTCGCGGACCGCCGCACCCTCCGGGGCGCCGGTGCGGCCGCGCGCGGAGCGGGCCAGGGTGACGAGCTTGGCGTCCTCGGGGTCCAGGTCACTCACGCGGTCTCCTCGCTGGCGCTCGTCGTCCGCGTTCGCGGCACTGCTGTGTCCTGTGGTGAGCTCGCGAGCTCGCCCACCTCCGGTCAGCCTTTCACGGCACCGGCGGGCTGCTCGACACGGGTGGCCCCCGACGCCGTGGCCCCCGACGCCGTGGCTCCGGAGGCGGTGGCCCCGGACGTGGTGGCCTCGGAGGTGGCGGCCCGGTCGGCCTGCGGCTCCTCGCCCTCGGCGGACTCCTCGTCCTCGGGCACCCGGCAGACCAGGATGGTGTCGATCCGGTTGCGCCGTCCGCCGGTGCTCTCGGCGACCAGTCGCAGCCCGGCGACCTCGGCCTGGGAGCCCTCGATCGGCACCACGCCCAGCTCCCGGGCGAGCAGGCCGCCGACGGTCTCCACGTCGTCGTCCCGGGGCAGCTCGACGTCGAAGAGGGCGGCGAGGTCCTCGACCGGCAGCCGGGCGGTGATCCGCACCGAGCCGTCGGGCAGCTCCTCGACCGGCGGGCGCTGGAAGCGGTCGTGCTCGTCGGCGATCTCGCCGACGATCTCCTCGAGGATGTCCTCGATCGTCACCAGCCCGGCGAAGCCGCCGTACTCGTCGACGACGATCGCGATGTGGATGCGCTGGGCCTGCATGTCCCGCAGCAGCTCGTCGACCGGCTTGGACTCCGGCACGAACGTCGGCGGACGCATGAGGTCCTCGACCTTGACGGTGTTCCTCGGGTCCTGCCCGCCCTGGGTCCGGCGGATGAGGTCCTTGAGGTAGATGACCCCGACGACGTCGTCGACGTTCTCGCCGATGACCGGGATGCGGCTGAACCCGCTGCGCATGGCCAGCGCGAGGGCCTGGCGCAGGGTCTTGGTCCGCTCGATCCAGACGACGTCGGTGCGCGGCACCATGACCTCGCGGGCGATGGTGTCGCCCAGCTCGAACACCGAGTGGATCATGTTCCG
>DASQNB010000728.1:0-3695 GCA_035645175.1 Geodermatophilus sp. | reverse complement strand
GTGCCGGCGGACGGCCGCCTGCGGGGGAGCGGGGACGGCCGGTGACGAGGTCCCGCCCGAGGCGGGCGACTCGGTCGCCGGCGGGCGTGGGCGGGGCGTCACCGCCGGAGCGGCGGACGTGTCCGGGCCGTCCCCACCGGTGGGCGGCGGCACGGGCTGCGCGCCTCGTCCGGCGGGACAGGCGGCACCGGCCGCACGCCCGGCCGCGCGCTCGAGCACCGCGCGCAGCCGGGCGACCAGCTCCGCGGACTCGAACGGCTTGGCCAGGTAGTCGTCCACGCCGGCGTCGAAGCCCTCGACCGCGGCCTCCTGGCCGGCGCGGGCGGTGAGCATGACCACCGGGACGTCGCGCAGGTCGGGGTCGGCGCGCAGCGCGCGCAGCAGGTCGAAGCCGTCGAGCCCGGGCATCATCACGTCGGTCACGACGACGTCGGGCCGGTCGGCCGCCACGCCGGCCAGCGCCTCCTGGCCGTTGGTCGCCGTCCGCACGGTCCAGATGGGGGACAGCAGCCGGGTCAGGTAGGCGCGCATGTCGGCGTTGTCGTCCACGACCAGGACGCTGGTGCCCGGGGTGGTGGCCGGCGTCCCGGGGTCGGCGCCGTCCGCGACGTCGTCCCACGGGGTCGCCACGCCGCCGCGGGCCGAGGACGACGGGACGGCGGGGGCCCCGGCCGGGGCGTCGGGCTCGCCGAAGGGCACCCGGACGGTGAACGAGCTGCCGATGCCGGGCTCGCTGGTCGCGGTCACCTCCCCGCCGTGCAGGGTGATCAGCTCGCGGGCCAGCGCCAGGCCCAGCCCGCTGCCCTCCCGGCTGCGCGCGGCGGTGCCGAGGCCGCGGTGGAAGCGCTCGAACAGGTGCGGCAGCTCCGCGGCGGGGATGCCGACCCCGGTGTCGGCGACCCGCAGCACCAGGTCGTCGCCGTCCGCCCGCAGCGTGACGTCGATGCCGCCGACGAAGGTGTACTTCACCGCGTTGGAGACCAGGTTGAGGACGACCTTCTCCCACATCCGCGGGTCGACGTACGCCGGGCGGCCCAGCGGCGGGCAGTCCACGGACAGGCGCAGGCCCGCGCGCTCGGCGGCGGCCCGCAGCACCCCGGCCAGCTCGGCGGTGAAGGCGGCGACGTCGGTCTCCACCCGGACCGCCGACGCCCGGCCGGCCTCGATGCTGACGAACTCGAGCAGGTCGTTGACCAGGCGCTGCAGCCGCTGGCCGTTGCGCAGCGCGAGGGTCAGCGACTCGCGGACGCCGCCGGGCAGCGCGGGCCCGTTCTCGGCCAGGGTGTCGGCGATCGGGCCCAGCAGCAGGGTCAGCGGGGTGCGCAGCTCGTGGCTGACGTTGGCGAAGAAGGCCGTCTTGGCCTGGTCCAGCTCGGCCAGCGCCTCGGCGCGGGCCCGCTCCTCGGCGTAGGCGCGGGCGTTGCGGACGGCGGCGGCGAACTGGCCGGCCAGCAGCTCGTGGAAGGAGCGGTACTCCTCGTCGAGCGCGCGGTTGGGGTTGACGCCGACGACCAGCGCACCGACGTCGTCGCCGTCCGGACCGCCGAGCGGGAGGACGGCGGCCTCGGTGACCTGGTCGCCGAACGGCCCGCCGGTGACGCCGAGGCCGGCGACCGCCGGCAGGAGCAGCTCGCCGGGGGAGGCGGCCACCTCGGGCAGCAGGCCGGGCGCGCAGCCCACCACGGCCGCGCAGTGCAGCCCGGCCGTCCCGGGGGTCGCCAGGTAGACCGCGGCGAACGGGACGTCGAGGGGGGCGCCGGCCAGCGCGGCGGTCATCGCCGCCACCGTGGCGGTCTCGTCGGCTAGTTCGCCGGTCGAGGTCGCGACGTCGTGCAGCAGCCGCTGCCGCCGCTCGGCCAGCACCTGCCGGGTGACCTCGGTGCAGACCGCGTGCATGCCCGCGACCCGGCCGTCGTCGCCATAGGCGGGGGCGTGGGAGACGGTGAAGTAGGTCTCCTCGCGGTAGCCGGCCCGCTCGAGCAGCAGCAGGAGCTGCGGGATCCAGGACGCCTCGCGGGCGGCCATCGCGTGCTCCACGGGCTGCTGCAGGGCCGTCCAGCCCTCGGCGAGGGTGACCCGCAGGTCGTCGCCGATGGCCCCGGGGTGCTTGGTGCCGATCAGCGTCGCGTAGGCGTCGTTGTAGAACTGGGTGTAGCCGGGCCCCCAGGCCAGGATCATCGGGAACCGCGAGACCAGCACGGTGCGGACGGCGTGCCGCAGGCTGGCCGGCCACGCCTGGACCGGCCCCACCGGCGTGGTGGACCAGTCGAAGGCGGCCATCAGCCGGCCGTTCCCACCGCCGTCGCGGAAGAGCTCGTCGTCACCGGGGGCCGGCGACGGGCGGGCGCCTGTGCTCACGTACCGGCGCACCTCCCCGTGCTGGTCGTCTGCCCCCACCGACGCGGCCCGGACGCACGTCGGTCGGGTGCCCGGCCGGAGCCGGGTACCGGGACGGAACGGTACCCCGGGGCGTCAGCGGCGCATCGCCGCGAGGAACCCGGTGGCCTCCGAGCGGAGCCGCTCGGCCAGCTGGGACAGCCCGGTGACGTCCTCGACGCCGGCCCCCAGCGACGCCGAACCGTCGACCGCGGCCGCGATGCCGTCCACCATCCCGTTCATCTCGGTGACCGTCGTCCCGACCCGGGTCATGACGGTGGCGACCTCTTCGCAGGCCGACCGGATCTGCTCGACCTGGGTGGTCACCCGCTCGGTGGCCCGGCCGGTCTGGTCCGCGAGGTCCTTGACCTCCGAGGCCACGACGGCGAAGCCCTTGCCGGCCTCGCCGGCCCGGGCGGCCTCGATGGTGGCGTTCAGTGCCAGCAGCCGGGTCTGGGCGGCGACGGCGTCGATCAGCGCGATGACGTCGCGGATCTCGCCCGCCGACCGGGTGAGCGCACTCATCGTCTCCTGGGCGGTGACGGCCTGCGCGCTCGCCGCCGACGCCGCGCTGGTCAGCCCGGACGCCGAGGCGCTCATCTCCGTCGCCGCCGTCGCCACCTGCTCGGAGGTCGAGAGGACGACGGTCTCGAACTCGTCGGCCAGCAGCAGGCGGGCGCCGGTGGCCTCGGTGACCCGCCCGGCCGTCTCCTGCATCGCGTCACGGGCGGCGTTGATGTCGGCGGCGCCCTTGCGGTAGGCGCCGGCCAGGCCGCCGAGCAGCACCGAGCGGTGGAAACGGCTGGCCGCCGCCGACGTCAGCGCGGCCGAGGCCTCGCGCACGAAGGCATCGGAGACGTCGAGCATGTTGTTGACGCCGTCGTTGAGGGCCTGCAGCTCCGGCACGTCCGCGACGCCGGCCGTCGGACGGCTCCGGGCCTCCAGGTCCCCCCGCGCGGCCGCCTGGCAGGTCCGGGTCAGCTGCTGCACGAACGTGCGGTACACCGCCAGCTCCTCGGCGTCGCTGCGCCGTCCGCCGTCGGTTCGCCTGCGGATGCCCACCTCAGCGCTCCTCGCGGTTGACGACCAACCAGATGAATTCCTCGTAGGACCCCGCCTGGGCGGTGACCAGCTCGTCGAGCAGCCGGGAGGAGGCGGTCACGGCGGCCTTGGCGGTGGAGTGTTGCCGCTCCTCGGTGAGCAGGCGCTCGTACAGCGGGGTCACCGTGCGGATCGCGCCGGGTGAGGGGCGGCGCCGGTTGGAGTGGTAGCCGCTCACCGCGCCGTCGGCGGAGTAGGACGGCGTGACGTGCGCCAGC
>DASQNB010000727.1:0-1773 GCA_035645175.1 Geodermatophilus sp. | reverse complement strand
TCCGCGAGGCCGCCCGGCCCGAGCCCCCGCGCAATCCCGCCGACGACGGCAGCGGCACCCGCCGCGGCCACCTGCGGGTCCTCCCCGACATCACCTGAAGAAGGACCCCGTCCTCCCCGCCCCTCACAGGCCCGGGACGGGGCCGGGACTGCAGCGGGGCCACCGATGGGGTCGCCCACGTGCGCGACCTCAGAGCCCCCGGTACACGGTGAGCTGTCGCCCGAGGCGCTCGAGCTCACGCAGCGAGAGCAGCCCTCGACGGGCCAACAGGCGCTCACGGGCCACTGGTTGCAGACCCGTCACGTCGGCGTAGGACTCGACGTACCCCGTCGGACCTGCGTCCGTCCCGCGAGGGACGTGCGTCTGTTCCGGTCCCTGCGTGCCCGTCACCGGGATGACCGCGATGTGTCCGAGCCGCACGTCCATCGGGTCGACGCTCAGCACGACCGCCGGGTGGGTGCCGACGTCGGGGAAGTCGACGTCCCGGACCTCCCCGCGGAACGCCTCGGGTCGAGGCATCGGCCGGACCGGAGGCAGGGCGGGCGCCGATCGGGAGGGGAGGCTGGCCGTTGCCGTGGAACTCGCCGACGCCGCGCGCCGTGCGCTCCTGAGCCGCTCGGCGGTGCAGGAGCTCCAGCGCTGCCTCCACGATCTCGGTGCGCCCGTCCAGCCCGAGCAGCTCGGCGTCCCGCCGCAGTCGGGCGGCCATGTCGGGACTGCTCCGCGCCTGCCACGTCTCCGATGCACCCGTCGTGGTGGTCATCCGTGTACGTCCTGCCGTACAGGGAGCCCTGTCGACTCCCCTCCCGTGGCGCGACGGGTGTGCGGACCGGGGAGCGCCGCTGTGCGGCTCCGGCGGGCGAGTTCCTAGGATCGACCGGCGTGCCGGCCGGGGAGCCGACGCCGTGGCCGACGAGGGGCGACACGTGAGTGAGCTGGCGGGCGGTCTCCGCTCGATCATCAAGGCCTACGACGTCCGCGGCGTCGTCCCCGACGAGTGGGACGAGGCGGTCGCCCGCCGGATCGGGGCCGCCTTCGCCGAGCTCGTGCACACCGAGACCGGCGCCACCGCGGTGGTGACCGCGCACGACATGCGCGACTCCTCGGTCCCCCTCTCGCGGGCCTTCGCCGAGGGCGTGCTCAGCCGCGGCGTGGACGTCCTCGAGGCCGGCCTGGGCTCCACCGACCTGCTCTACTTCGCCTCCGGCTCGCTCGGCGTCCCGGGGGCGATGTTCACCGCCAGCCACAACCCCGCGCAGTACAACGGCATCAAGCTCTGCCGCGCCGGCGCCACCCCGGTCGGGCAGGAGTCGGGGCTGGCCACCCTGCGCGAGTGGGCCGAGCGCGACGCCTACGACCGGGTCCCCGCGCGGACGGCGGCGGTCAGCCAGCGCGACCTGCTGCCCGAGTACGCCGCCCACCTGCGCACCCTGGTCGACCTGTCGACCATCCGGCCGCTGCGGGTCGTCGTCGACGCCGGCAACGGCATGGGCGGGCACACCGTGCCGGTGGTGCTGGACGGCCTACCGCTGGAGGTGCTGCCGCTGTACTTCGAGCTCGACGGCTCCTTCCCCAACCACGAGGCCAACCCGCTGGAGCCGGCCAACCTGGTCGACCTGCAGGCCGAGGTCCGCCGCACCGGCGCCGACCTCGGGCTGGCCTTCGACGGCGACGCCGACCGCGTCTTCGTCGTCGACGAACGCGGCGAGCCGGTCAGCCCCTCGGCGGTCACCGCGCTGGTCGCCGTCCGCGAGCTGGCCAAGGGCCGGGGGA
>DASQNB010000726.1:0-4281 GCA_035645175.1 Geodermatophilus sp. | reverse complement strand
ACCGCCAGGCCGAGCCCGGCGAGGGCGATGAGCCGGCGCAGCGCGGTCTGCGGTGCGCGGCGCACCACCCGCGGGCCGAGCCGCCCGCCGACGAACAGGCCCATGGCCAGTGGCAGCGCCGCCGACCAGGCGACCGGCGCGAGCACCACGAAGCCGATCGCGGCGGTCAGGTTCGCGGCGAGCAGGACCACGTTGCGCAGGGCGTTGCCCGTCGCCAGGCCCTCGCCGGTCGACAGCAGGTAGACCGCCAGCAGCATCACGCCGGCCGCGGCCCCGAAGTAGCCGCCGTAGATCGCCACGGCGAAGGTGACCGCCGGCAGCCACCACGGGTCGCGGTGGGTCGGGTGGGCCGCGGCCCCCCGCACGGCCAGCTCCCGTGGGGGCCGCTGCACCAGCAGGGCGATCGAGGCGGCCCCGATCAGCCACGGCACGATCCGCTCGAAGGCGTCCGACGGCGTGAGCAGCAGCAGGGCCGCGCCGGCCGCCCCGCCCAGCACCGCGCCGGCCGAGAGCCGCAGCAGCCGCCGTCCCTGGCCGCGCAGCTCCGGTCCCGACGCGCTGACCGAGCCCGCGCCGTTGAGCACCAGCGCCACGGTGTTGGTCACGTTGGCCGTGACCGGCGGCAGGCCGGTCGCGAGCAGCGCCGGGTAGCTCACCAGCGAGGCCAGGCCCGCGATGCTGCCGGTCAGCCCCGCGCCGACGCCGGCCAGCACGAGGAGGGTGAACTGCAGGAGGGTCACCCGGCGTCGTCCTCGGGGGCCGGAGCGGCCTTCAGGTCCGCCGGCACGAGCCGGCCGGCGAGGATGTCCTCGGCGACGTCGTCCACCACGCGCGCCGAGCTGATCGCCGAGGCGCGCATCGTGGCGATGGCATCGGTGGCGTCCAAGCCGAAGGCGATGCCGACCACCCCCATGGCCTGCCAGACGTTGGCCCGCCGGCGCGCATCGGGCCCGTCCAGCCAGTTGCTCCCGTCGTCGGGGAACTCCGGGCCGGTCACCGTGAGCGCCAGCTCCTCCGTCGTCGCCACCGCGACGAGCTGGACGTCGTCGCGGTCCAGCGCGGCCAGCGTCCGGGGGTCGCGCACGTAGAGGTCGAGGACCACCAGCGGCCCCATCGGCGGGGGCAGCGGCACCGACAGCACGCCGCGGAAGGGCGTCTCGTTGAGCAGCGAGGCCCACAGCTGGGGCCAGTTGCGGGCGATGTCCTCGATGGAGAAGGCGATCACCGTGCCGGTGTCCTGCGCGCGCAGGCAGGGGCCGTCGCCGACGGTGAACTGCAGGCGCTCGGCCTGCGCGGTCTCGGCGTCGCTCGCGCCGATCGGCGTCCGCAGCACGCCGACGTGCAAGCTCAGCCCGGCCCCGTCGACGGCGAGGGCGCGGGCACAGGCCCGTGCCAGCCGCGAGGGGAGGAGTTCCTGGCCGGCGAGGTGGCCCGGGGAGGAGGAGAGGGCCGCGTCGAAGCGTTCTGCAACACCACCGTTCATGGGTCCAGCTTGCCGCGCCGCGCCCTCGACTACGACACCGGACGGTCCAAGGGGGGTCACACGATGAGTGCGACGCCCCCGGCGGGACGGGTCAGCCGCGTAGCGCGGCCGACGTCAGCGGCCGGCCGGAGGTGCGGCGTGCCGGCCGGCTCGCCGCTGCCCGGTCACGACGGTGACGCAGTACCGGCGCGGCCCACCGCGCCCGGGCGGCGAGCCGGTGGCACACCTCGATCCGACCACGGGACGCGCCGCAGCTCAGGTCAGGTGCAGGTACCAGGCGAGCAGGAAGCAGGCCAGCGCGAGCCAGGTCAGCGCGGCGCGGACCCAGTTGGCGCGCAGCCAGCGGCCCCGGGCGACCCGCCAGTCGTCGGGCACCGCGTCGGGCTCCCAGGACAGCATCACGTCGTAGTTCGGTTCGGACCACCGCCGGGAGATCACGAGGGGGCCGGTGACCGTCGCCGCCAGCCCCACCGCCGTCAGGGCGAACGGCGCACTGGTGACCTGGTCCCGCAGCCCCACCAGCGCCACGGCCGGGGCGAGCACCAGCAGGGCCACGAGCACGGTGTTGGTGGGCGACGTCCGGGCCACCGGCAGGAACGCGCGCATCGCCGCCGCGAATCCGCGCGGCCCCTGGGTCGCGTACACCGGGTGCAGGATCGTCGTGAGCATCAGCAGGAGCCCCGACCACAGGCCCGCGGCGACGACGCTGACCCCGAGTGCGATGTCCGTCAGCACGCCCGCGCCCCCTCCCGTGGACGAAGAGGTCGGGACGAGCCTGGCAGCGCCCGGGCACGCCGGCGTCCTCGTGTGCGCCCGCCGGCGGCCTCCCCGCGCGTTGCCACGCGGCGTGGCCGCCGCCGACGCCGGGTCGTCACCGCCCTGCCGCGAGGCCCGCCGGGGCCGCGTGGCACCCTCCCCGGTGATGACCGGATGACGCTGCTGGAGATGCTCGCCGTCGCCGCCGCGGGGCTGGCCGCGGGCGCCATCAACGCCGTCGTCGGCTCGGGCACGCTGGTGACCTTCCCCGTGCTGCTCGCCGTCGGCCTGCCGCCGGTGACCGCGACGATCAGCAACTCCCTCGGCCTGGTGCCCGGCAACGTCGCCGGGTCGCTGGGCTACCGCCGCGAGCTGACCGGGCAGCGGTGGCTGCTGCTGCGGCTGCTGCCCGCCTCGGTGCTCGGCGCACTGACCGGCGCCTTCCTGCTGCTGACCCTGCCGGCGAGCAGCTTCGAGGCGATCGTGCCGACCCTGGTCGGGCTGGCCGTCGTCCTCGTCGCCGTGCAGCCGCTGGTGCAGCGCGTCCTGGCGCGGCGCCGGCCCGCCGACGCCCCGCCGGCGCGGATCGGCCCGGGCCGGCTGGCCGCGCTGTTCGCCGGCGCCTACGCGACCGGCAGCTACGGCGGCTACTTCGCGGCCAGCCAGGGCGTCCTGCAGATCGGGGTGTTCGGGCTGCTGATGCGCGAGTCGCTGCAGCGGCTCAACGCGATCAAGAACGTGCTCACCCTCGCGGTCAACGGCGTCGCGGCCGCGGCCTACGTCGTCGTGGCGACCGACCGCGTCGACTGGCGCGCCGCCGGCCTGGTGGCCACCGGCTCCCTGCTGGGCGGCTACCTCGGCGCCCGCGTCGGTCGCCGGTTGCCGCCGGCCGTGCTGCGGACCGCGATCGTCGTCCTCGGGTGCGTCGCGATCGCCGTGCTGCTCCTCCGCTGAGTACACCGGGTCGTTCCGGAACTGCGGGAGGCGACGACGCTCCGCGGTCGCACCGCGGAGCCGGGACGGGTTCAACGCCCCTGACCGTGGCCGCGTACCTCCCAGTGTCCCGGGCGCCACCGCCAGCAGCAGAGGCACCCGACCCGCCTCTCTCGAGGAGCTCGACGATGAGCGCCACGCACGCCCTCCCCTCCCCCGCCGCCCGACCCGCTCGCCTCCCCGGCGGGCTCGCCGCCGAACCGCCGCACGTCAGCGGCGACCTGCGCGGCCCGAGGTCGACCGAGCTGCTGGCCCACCAGGCACACCGGGAGTCGCGGGCCCGGACCCACCCCCGCCACCTGCCCATCGCCATCGCCCGGTGAGCGGGAGCTCGGATCCGCGACCTGGACCGCAACGTCTTCCTCGCCTTCCTCTCCGACACCGGCGTGCTGACGCTCGGCCACGACCACCCGGAGCTGGTCCAGGTCGTCACCGAGCAGACCGGGCTCTCCACCCACGGCCTGGACTCCCCCATGCCGCCGGAGGACGCCTCCACCGAGGCACGACCGTCGATGCTGCCGCCGTCGATGCGCGACTGCATGCGGATCCGCTGCTGCGGCCCGACCGGGGCGATCCGGTACGAGCGCGGGGAGTCCGGTCCCGGTGTCGACACGTCGACTCGTCGACCGCGAAGGCACGGCCGACAGGGTCCCTGGTCCTGGGCCGTCCGGACTACCCCATATGTCTGATGGAGACGAAACCTCCCCGTAACACAGCCTCCGGTACGACACCGGCTCGACGTCGCCCGGCGGACGCCGTCGACGCAGCCGGCCGACCGAGCGTCCGGGGGAGCCCGTGGTCCCGTCCCAGCACGACCAGGACCTCCTGCGGCGCGTCGGCGTCAGGCGGCCGGGGCGGTCCTGGTCTCTCCTGCCGCACCGGGAGCAGGCCGGGCTGCTGCGCGGACCGTCCCCGCCGGCCGGGATCACCGCTGTATCAGATGCCGACCCCTCCTGCTCTGCACTGCGACGGGCGATCCGCCCGCGCCTCCCGTTCCCCCGTTGTACCGGTTCCCACGAGCAGCCGCGTGCGCTGCCACCCTTGAGGAG
>DASQNB010000725.1:0-6365 GCA_035645175.1 Geodermatophilus sp. | reverse complement strand
GGAGGGCGAACCGGCCGTCGGCGGTCTGCTCGACCAGCCCGTCGGTGAGCAGTGAGTCCAGGCAGCGGGAGCGCTGGACGGCGTCGTCCCACACGTCGTCCAGCAGCGGTGCCGGCACAGGCCCCTCAGCGGCCCGCAGGACGTCCAGCAGCCGCCCGCGCACCTGCCGGTCCGTCCCGCTGTACGTCTGCACCCTGCGGGGCGGACCGTCGCTCGTCGGGTAGCCGGCCAGCCGCCACGCGCAGTCCGTCCGCACCGGGCAGGCCGCGCACCGCGGCGTCCGGGCCACGCACACCAGCGCGCCGAGCTCCATGACCGCCACCGAGAAGCGCACCGCCCGCCCGGGGTCGGTGGGGGCGAGCGCGGCCACGTCGGTGAGGTCGGACGCCCGCGCGGGTGCGGCCTCCGCCCGGCCGTGCACCAGCCGGGCCACCACCCGCCGCACGTTCGTGTCGACCACCGGCTGCGGCTGCCCGTGCCCGAAGCAGGCGACGGCGCGGGCGGTGTAGGTCCCGATGCCCGGCAGCGCCTCCAGTGCCACCACCTCCGCGGGGACGACGCCGCCGTGCCGCTCGGTCACGGCGACCGCGGTCTCGCGCAGCCGCAGGGCCCGCCGCGGGTAGCCGAGCTTGCCCCAGGCGCGGATGACGTCGGCCGGCGACGCCGCCGCCAGTGCCGCCGGCGTGGGCCAGCGGGCCATCCAGTCCCGCCACACCGGCTCCACGCGGGCGACCGGCGTCTGCTGCAGCATCACCTCGCTGACCAGTACCGCCCACGGGTCGGTGTCCGGACGGCGCCACGGCAGGTCACGGGCGGCGCGGGCGAACCAGTCGACGAGGACGTCGCCGACGGTGTCGTGCGACGACGGGAGGGCGCGGCTGTCCACGGGGTCCCAGTGTGCCGCCCGCCGGGGTCGGCGTGCCGCCGCAGGCCGGAATCGCCAGGCGCACTACCGTTCTCGGCGTGCTGCACCCGGTCGGCCCCCTGCCCGCGGCGGTCTACTGGCGGCGGCGGCTGCTCGTCCTGGCCCTGCTGCTCGCGGTGCTTGGCGGCAGCGGGTGGCTGGTGGTCGCCGCGCTGAGCGGTGCCCCCGGTGGGACGGCGACGACCGTGGCCGCGGCGACGACCGAGGCGAGCGCCGTCACCGAGCCGCCCGCCCTCGAGCAGGTGGTGCCCTCGCTGGCCAGCGTGCAGACGCCGACCCCGGCACCCGAGCCGCCCGCCGAGCAGGCGCCCGCGGCGGCCCCGGCCGACCCGACGCCCGGTGGGCCCTGTGGCGACGACGCGATCGGGCTGGAGGTCCGCGCACCCGGCAGCGCGCCGGTCGGCGGCAAGCCGACGTTCGAACTGGTGGTCACCAACGTCTCGCCGGTGCCCTGCGTCCGCGTGCTCGACGAGCGCCTGCAGGAGATCGTGCTGCTCGACGCCGCCGGCAACCGGGTGTGGGGCAGCAACGACTGCCTCCAGGGGGACGGCAGCGACACGCGCACCCTGGCGCCGGGGGAGTCGGTGACCTCCCCGCTGGTGTGGGGCGGCCTGACCAGCGAGCCGTCCTGCACGGCTCCCCGGACGGCGCCGGAGCCGGGGCAGTACGCGCTGCGCGGCCGGCTGGACACGAAGGTCAGCCCCGAGGTGCCCTTCACGATCGGCTGAGAGAGGACCCTGACCGCGCCCCCGTCCCGGGTGGCCTCGTCCAGAGGCTCGCCCCGAGCTTGCGAGGGGTGAGGAGGACGGGGTCCTCTTTCAGCTGTAGCGGTCGAGGATCGAGGTCTCGGCCAGCCGGGAGAGCCCCTCGCGGATGCCGCGGGCCCGGGCCTCGCCGACGCCCTCGACGGCCAGCAGGTCCTCGATGGTGGCGGCGAGCAGCTTCTGCAGACCGCCGAAGTGGTCGACCAGGCGGTCGATGATGCCGGCCGGCAGTCGCGGGACGCGGGCCAGCAGGCGGTAGCCGCGGGGGCTGACAGGGGAGTCCAGCGCGTCGGCAGAGGTCGGCAGCCCGTAGCAGCGGGCCACCGCGGACAGGTCGAGCAGCTCGGTGGCCGACAGGGCACGCAGGTCGGCCAGCACCTCGTCGATGGTCTTCGGACGGTGCAGCCCCGAGGGCAGGTAGTCGCGCACCAGCAGGGCGCGGTCCTCCTCGACGCCGGCCAGCATCTCGTCGAGCTGCAGGGCCAGCAGCCGCCCGTCGGTGCCCAGCTCGACGACGAAGCCCTCGATCTCGTCGGCGATCCGGCGGACCATCTCCAGCCGCTGGCTGACGCTCATCGCGTCGCGGACGGTGACCAGGTCCTCGATCTCCAGCGCCGACAACGTGCTGGCCACCTCGTCGAGGCGCAGCTTGTACCGCTCCAGCGCGGCCAGCGCCTGGTTCGCCCGGGCCAGGATCGTGGTCGGGTGCTCCAGCGTGTACCGCCGTCCGGCCACGTAGACGCTGATGATGTGCATCGACTGGCTGACCGAGATCACCGGGAAGCCGGACTGGATGGCGACCCGCTCAGCAGTGCGGTGCCGGGTGCCCGACTCCTCGGTGGGGACGGTCGGGTCGGGCATCAGGTGGACGCCGGCCCGCACGATCCGGGTGCCGTCGTAGGAGACGATCACCGCGCCGTCCATCTTGGCCAGCTCACGCAGCCGGGTGGCCGAGAGGGCGACGTCCAGGGCGAAGCCGCCGGTGCAGATGGACTCGACCACGCGGTCGTAGCCCAGCACGATCAGCGCGCCCGTCCGCCCGGCCAGGATGCGTTCGAGGCCGTCCCGCAGCGCCGTGCCCGGTGCGATGCGGCCGAGCAGTTCGCGGAGCGCGACCTCGGAGTCCACAGCGGGGGGCACGAGCGCTCCTGACGTTCGACGTGGTCACGGTCGATCCTACGTGGCCCCACCGTACTGGCGGTCGCCGGTGAGCGACCTCACCGGCGCCGGGGCCACGGGCCCGGGCCCTCAGAAGAGGCGGGCGAACGCGGCCCCCAGGTCGGGGACCTCGACCAGCCGCATGCCCTTGGGCGCGCTGCCGGCGTCCTCCGGCACGAGCGCCACCTTGTAGCCCTGGCGGGCCGCCTCGGCCAGCCGCCGGCCGGTGCCGCCGACCCGCCGGATCTCCCCGGAGAGGCCGACCTCGCCGACCGCGACCAGGCCGCGGGGGAGCGGGACGTCCTTGGCCGCCGAGGCGATGGCCAGCGCGAGCGCGAGGTCGGCGGCGGGCTCGGCGATGCGCACCCCGCCGACGGAGGCGGCGAAGACGTCGGCGTCGGCGAGCTTGACGCCGCCCCGCCGCTCCACGACCGCGTTCACCATGGCCACCCGCTGGGAGTCCAGCCCGCTGACCGCCCGCCGGGGCGAGCCGCCCCCACCGCTGCTGGCCACCAGCGCCTGGACCTCGGCCAGCAGCGGCCGGCTGCCCTCCATGGTCACCGTGACGCAACTGCCGGGCACCGGCGCGCTCCGCCGGGAGACGAACAGGTGGGAGGGGTCGGGGACGCCGACCACGCCGGTGTCGCCGATCTCGAAGCAGCCGATCTCGTCGGCCGGGCCGAACCGGTTCTTCGTCGCCCGCACCAGGCGCAGCGTGGAGTGCCGCTCGCCGTCGAAGGAGACCACGACGTCGACGAGGTGCTCGAGGGTGCGGGGCCCGGCGATGGCGCCGTCCTTGGTCACGTGGCCGACCAGGATGGTCGTCATCCCGCGGCTCTTCGCGACGGCGGTGAGCGCGCTGGCCACCGCCCGCACCTGGGTGGACCCGCCGTCGGTGCCGTCGACGGCGGGGGAGCGCACCGTCTGCACGCTGTCGAGGACCAGCAGCGAGGGGGCGACCTCGTCGACGTGCGCGAGGACCGCCGACAGCTCGGACTCGGCGGCCAGGTAGAGCCGGTCGTGCAGGGCGCCGATCCGCTCGGCACGCAGCCGGACCTGGGCCGCCGACTCCTCACCGGAGACGACGAGGGCGGGACCGTTCGTGGCGGCCACCCGGTGGGCCACCTCGAGCAGCAGCGTGGACTTGCCCACGCCCGGCTCGCCGGCGACCAGCAGCACCGCGCCGGGGACCAGCCCGCCGCCGAGGACGCGGTCGAACTCCGCGATGCCGGTGGGCACCGCGCGGGCGGCGCCGAGCTCCACCTGGGCGATGGGCACCGCCGGTGCGGTGACCGGCCCGGCGGCCACGGCCCGCAGCGGGGACGCGGGGACGCCGACCTCCTGGATGCTGCCCCAGGACTGGCACTCGGGACAGCGGCCGACCCACTTGGCCGAGGCGTAGCCGCACTCGGTGCAGCGGTGGGCGGGGCGGGACTTCACTCCGGCAGGTGGCACGCCGCGACGCTAACCGCGGGGGGTGACGGTTCCGGGGAGGGTGGGTTCAGTTCTCGCCGGTGCCGCCGCCGGCGTCGCTCTCGTTCTCGCGGGCGATGTCCTCGGCGCCCTCGGACCCCTCCTCGCCCTCCTCGTGGTGGAAGTCGAAGGGCTCCTCACGGGGGACCACGCGGTCCGGCGTGGCGACCAGCGCCTGGACGGTGACCTCACCGGCCTGCTCGAAGGTCAGGGTGACCTCGATGCTCTGGCCGGCGGTGAGCTCCTCGGACAGGTCGGCCAGCTCGACCGTCGCGCCACTGGCGCCGCCGAGGAAGACCGTGGAGCCCGCGGGGACGGGGATCTCGACCTCCGAGCTCGCGGTCGGCGTGGACGGCGCGGCCGGGACGGTCGGCGTCGGCAGGGCGCCGGGCGACGGCGTCGCCTCGGGAGCAGTCGTCTGCGGCGCGGTCCCCGGCGTGGTCGGGGCGGCCGGGGCGGTGGTGGCCACCGGCTCGGCCGACGGGGAGCCGGGGACGGCGGGGGAGGCGGTGGCCTGCCCCGAGACCAGCACGCCGTCGAAGACCTCGCCCTCGATGCCGACCAGCGTGTCGGCCTCGGTGCTGGTGTTCACGATCGCCATCTGCAGCTCGGCGTTCTCGCCCTCCTCGTACAGCCCGTCCTGGGGGTGCGCGAGGGTGATCTGGCGCAGCGTGATGTCGCCGACCGCGGCCTCCGGGCCGACCTTGTCCCGGTTCTGGGTGGCCGTCTGGGAGACCTGGCCGGCGCTGCACGCGGTGAGCGCGATCGGGCTGAGCAGCAGGGCGCCCATCGTGGCGGCGCGCAGTGCGCGGTTCACAGCCGTCGACCTCCAGGGACGTGCCGGCCACCGCACGTCGATGGCCCGAGTCGCGCCGAGCCTAACGCCCACCCGAGGATGGTCGCCGGGAGGTGAGGCCGTGCCGCAGGACCCGGCGGTTGAGCGCGTGGTGCCCGGCATGCCGCGACGGCCCGAGGACGACCCGGCGCTGGCCGCGTTCCCCGCCCGCGCACCGGCCACCCGCCGGTGGTGCTTCGCCGACCAGCTCGGACCACACTTCCTCGACCGGCCGGACCAGCCCGTGCTGCTCATCGAGTCGAAGGCGGTCTTCGCGCGCCGCCGGTTCCACCGCCAGAAGGCCCACCTGGTGCTGTCGGCGCTGCGCCACCGGGCCGCCGAGCTGGGCGAGCAGGCGCAGTTCCACCAGGTGCGCACCTACGCCGAGGCGCTGGACCAGGTGCGCGAGCCGCTCAGCGTGTGCGCCCCCACCACGTGGAGCAGCCGCGACCACGTGCTGCGCCGTCCCGACCTGACCGTCCTGGCCGCACGCGGGTTCGTCGCCACGCAGGAGGAGTTCGCGGCGTGGGCGGAGGGTCGCGGCCGGCAGCGGCTGCTCATGGAGGACTTCTACCGGGACAGCCGGCGCCGCCACGACGTCCTGATGGACGGCGCCGAGCCGGTCGGCGGGCGCTGGAACCTCGACCACGACAACCGCGAGCCCCCGCCGTCCGACGGGAAACTGGCCGTCCCGGAGCCGTGGTGGCCCGAGGAGGACGAGATCGACGCGCAGGTGCGCGCCGACCTCGACCGCTGGGAGGCCGACGGCGACGTCGCCTTCGTGGGGGACGACGGCCCGCGGCTGTTCCCGGTGACCCGCGACGAGGCGCTGCGCCGGCTGCGCGACTTCCTCGACACCCGGCTGGGCGCCTTCGGCCCGCACGAGGACGCGATGCTGGCCGGCGAGCGCTGGATGGCCCACTCGCTGCTCTCCCCGGCGCTCAACCTCGGCCTGCTCGACCCGGTCGAGGTGGTGCAGGGGGCCGAGCAGCGCTACCGCGACTCGGTGGCCGAGGGGGACCCGCTGCCGCTGAACAGCGTCGAGGGGTTCGTCCGCCAGGTGATGGGCTGGCGCGACTACATCTGGCACGTGTACTGGCACCTCGGCCGGGACTTCCGGCACGCCAACGCCCTGGCCGCGCACGAGGCCGTGCCGGACTGGCTGGCCGACCTCGACGACGGCGCGGTCGATGCCGCCTGCATGTCCGAC
>DASQNB010000724.1:0-16304 GCA_035645175.1 Geodermatophilus sp. | reverse complement strand
ATGCGCGCGACCAGCATCGACTGGTGGACCGGCCGGAGGGTGAGGCAGTCCTCGGCGGTGACCAGGTGCAGCGTCCGGCGCATGAGCTGCGTGCGGACGACGCGCCGGTCCACGAGCAGGCCGACGAGCGCGTCCGGCTCGGCGGAGGCCAGCCGTGACCAGAGCCCGACGTAGGGCTCCTGCGGTTCCTGCGCCTGCAGCCCGACCAGGTGCTCGACCGCCTCGAACGCGGACCGCGGGTCCCGCCGGAGGAGCAGTTGCCGTTCGAGGGTGGCGCGGTTCAGCGTGCGCCGGTCGAGGGCCTCGCCTCCTCGTCCCCGGCGCGCGCCCACCCCCGCTGTGTACCGCAGGGGTGCGACGTCCCGGGGGCCGAGAGCGATGGCCGGGCTCAGGCGGCCGCACCGGCCAGCCGGTCCGCGATGACGTAGAGGTCGTCCAGCGAACCGTCGGCGACCGAGGACACGAGGTCGACGGCCTCCCGCTGGTCGAGCGTCGCCGGTGCGTCGTTCACCTCGAGGAACACGGCGGTCGCCGCCCAGGCGAGCTGCTCGTTCCCGTCGGCCAGCGGGTTGTTGCGCAGCAGCGCGTGCAGCAGCGCGGCCGCCTTGGTGTGCACCGTCGGGTAGTTCTCCTTGCCGTTCACCGCGGCCTGGGGCCGGGTGGCGGCCGACCCCAGCAGGCCGGGGTTGCGCACGGACGGCGGGGCGCCGATGGCCGCCTCGGCGATGCGGAACAGGTCACCCGGGTCCAGGTAGTTCACCGCTGCCCCAGTCCCCGCAGCGCCTCGGCGTACCGCTCCACCACGCGCTCGGTCGCGGTCTGCACCAGGATGCGGTGCGCGTGGCGCGCCGTGTACTCGCGCACCGCGTCGGCGGCCACGTCCTCCGCCGACCGGTGCTCGGCGCGGGCCTGCGCCTGCAGCACCGCCACCTCGTCGTCGGTCAGCTGCAGCGTCATCGCCGTCCGCGGGTGGTCGTCGCTCCCGCGGGGTGGGCGTTCCTGGAGTCCGATGCCGGTCGAGTCCGGTGGGCGCTCGGTGCTCATGCTGCACTCCGTCCGCAGGGTGGGTCAGATGCCGCCGTCGACGTCGATCGTCGCGCCGGTCAGGTACGTGGACAGGTCGCTGGCCAGGAACACCACTGCTCCGGCCACCTCGTCCGGGGAGCCGCGCCGGCCCAGTGCCGACAGACCCCCGGTCCGGGCCGCGATGGCGGCCCGCGCCTCGGGGGGTACGTCCGGCTGCTCCTCGCCGGTGTCGATGACCCCGGGGGCCACCACGTTGACCCGGATGCCGCGCGGGCCCAGCTCCTTGGCGAGGGAGCGGGTCAGCCCGACCAGCCCCGCCTTGGAGGCGGTGTAGTGGCTGGACGCCGGCATGCCCGCGCGCGCCGCACGGGAGCCGATGTTCACGATCGACGCCCCGGTTCGCATGAGGGGCAGGGCCTTCTGGGTCACCAGGAAGACGCCGGTGAGGTTGGTGTCCATGATCCGCTGCCACTCGGCCAGCGGCAGCTGCGCGATCGGGGCCCGGCTGGTCACGCCCGCGTTGTTCACCACGACGTCCAGGGCGCCGAAGTGCTCGCGGCACTCCTCGGTGAGCTCGTCCACCGCCTCGGGTGCTGCCACGTCGGCCGACACCAGACGGTGGTCACCGCCGATCTGTTCCAGTTCCTTGTCCAGGCTCTCCACCGCATCGCCGTCGTTGCGGTAGCAGGCCATGACCGTGGCCCCGTGCCGGGCCAGTCCGAGGGTGATCGCTCGTCCGATGCCGCGGGATCCGCCGGTCACGAGCGCGTACTTACCTGTGAGTTCTACGACCATGTGTGCCCGCTCTCATGGCGATGCGTGGTCGGTGACCCTTGTCTGGGTCGCCGCGGACCCTACGCGGCGGCTTCGGCGTGTCGGGAGCGCTCGCTCCGCGCATGGTGCGGTTCACCGGAAGTTAACGTTCGGGGCCGTTCCGTCGCAGCCCGCACCCCGGCCCGCCGTCGGCGTACCGGAGGCGCGTCACGAGGACCGCACGGCGGCCGCTCGTGGTCATCGGCCGGCCCGGTCGTAGCGCCGCGCGATCGTGCGGCAGGCGTCCCTGAGCTCGGCGGGTTCGACGTCGCTGACGTCGGCGTCGAAGGTGGCGAGCAGGCCGGCGACCCCGGCCCAGGACCAGGCGCCGAGGGTGATCCGGCTCCGGGCGGCGTCGACGAACTCGACGACGGAGCCACCGGGAGCCCAGCGGGCGACGACGTCGGCAGGCAGGTCCATCACGGCGGTGCCGGTGCACTGCCAGTGGGCCGGGGTGTCCCCCCGGTCGTGCGTTGTCATGACGTAGCCGGCCACGTCGGAGGCGGGCAGCCGGCGCGGCCGGAAGCCGACGCCGGTGGGCGCGTGCGCGTGGATCCGGTCGACGCGGTAGATCCGCCACGCGCTGTCGGCGGGCACGTGGGCGACGAGGTACCAGCGCCCCGCCCACACGACCAGGTGGTGGGCCTCGGCCCGCACCGGCGGCGCGAAGTCGGGGTCGCCGGGCTCGGGACGGCGGCCGTCAGGGGTGAGGTGGTCGAAGCGCAGCAGGTGCCGGTTGCGGACGGCGTGGCCGACGGTCCTGAGGGTGTCCGGCGGGATCGGCGGGGCCGGGAACTCCCAGGAGTTGCGGATGGCGGTCACGTTCATCGCCTCGGCCTCGGCGCGCAGGCGCGCGGGCATCAGCTGCTTGAGGCTCGTCAGGGCACGGGCGACCGCGTCGCCGAGGCCGGACACGCTGGTCGGGGCGGTCTGCAGGGCGACGGCCACCGCGACGGCCTGCTCGTCGTCGAGGAGCAGCGGGGGGAGCCCGCCGGCCGGGTCGAGTCGGTAGCCTCCGCTCGGGCCCTTGAGGACCGTGACCGGATAGCCCAGTCCCCGCAGGCTCTCGACGTCCCGGCGCAGGGTGCGGGTGCTGACGCCCAGTCGGTCGGACAGCTCCCCACCCGACCACCTCGGGCGCGCACCCAGCAGGGACAGCAGCGTGAGCAGGCGCGAGGACGTGGTGGGCACGGGGTCCAGGGTGCGGCACGTAGCGGACAGCCGGTGGCCGCTACCACGGTCACCGTGACACCCATGACCGACCGCTCAGGCTCCCGCATCGACCACCTGAACATCGCCGTGCCCGACCTGGCCGCGGCCGTCCGCTTCTACGAACCCATCCTGGCCTCCATCGGGATCACCAAGATGCTCGAGATCCCGGCCGACCCTGCCAGCGACCGGCCGGCCATGACCGGCTTCGGCCGCGCCGAGGTCAAGCCGTACTTCTGGCTGATCGACCGCGGCACGGTCGGCACGAACATGCACCTGGCCTTCACCGTCGACACCCGCGAGGAGGTGCACGTCTTCCACGAGGCGGCCCTCACCGCGGGCGCCACCAACCGCGAGGCGCCCGCGGTGCACCCCGAGTACCACGTCGACTACTACGGCGCGTTCGTCGACGATCCTCACGGCATCAACCTGGAGGCCGTGTGCCACCACCCCGCCGCACGGTGAGCGCCCTCCCGGACGCCCGCCGTCGGGGCCTCGACGCCCCCTCACCCCGGCGTCGGACCACGAGACGGCGAGGACTCGGTCAACGCGACGGCGAACGGGAGCCGCCCCCGATGGCCGTCCCCCGCGTGCCCGGCCATGGGCGCTGCGGACTCCCCCGGTGCAGTGCTCCCCGCTCGGGAGACCACCGCCTGACGCAGAGTCCGACGTGGTGACGTGCATCACCTGTTGCCGGCCGGGGTAGCGCGGGGCGGGCTACCTGCGACGAGGGAGGACCAGCGATGACCACCAGGGTGGAGAAGTCGATCCAGGTCGACGTACCGGTGAACCAGGCCTACAACCAGTGGACCCAGTTCGAGGACTTCCCGCACTTCATGGGCGGGGTCAGGGAGGTCCGCCAGCTCGACGACCGGCACCTGCACTGGGTGGCCGAGATCGCCGGTGTGCGGCGGGAGTGGGACGCCTCGATCCTCGAGCAGGAACCGGACCGCAAGGTCGCGTGGGCGGCCACCAGCGGGGCCACGAACGCCGGCGCCGTCCGTTTCGAGTCGGCCGGCCCCAGCTCGACGATCGTGTACCTGTCCCTGGAGTACGAGCCCGAGGGGGTCGTCGAGCAGGTCGGCGACAAGCTCGGGATCGTCGAGCGGCAGGTGACGTCGGACCTCGAGAGGTTCAAGCGGCTGATCGAGGACGAGGGCTACGCCACCGGTGCGTGGCGGGGCTCGGTCAACGAGCACCTCGACGTCGGCACGCCCGGTGTCGGCGACGCCGTCGGCTCGCACGGGGACAGCGGCAAGGCGGGGGTGTCGGCGAAGTCCGTCGTCGCCGGCGTCGCGGCCGTGGCCGGTGTCGCGGCGGCCGGCGCCGCCGTGGCCGCGTCGTCGTCGTCGTCGTCGAAGGGCGACGAGCAGGCGCCGCAGCCGGAGGGGGTGCGCCAGCCCGACGAGGTCACCGTCGTCGCGCAGCCGCCCGACGACGTGGTGCGGGACGACACGTTGACCGAGGAGTCCGATCCCGCGGGCTACACCGCGCCGTCCTCCACGGAAGGTGTGGAGCGGGGAGTGCGGGACGGCGGCGACGACCCGATGATCGGCGGCGGCAGCCGCCGCTGAGCGCTGCGGTCGGTGGAGGACGGCGACACCACCTCCACCGACCGCCCGGCCGCTCAGTCCCCGGGCACCGTGAGGTCGGTGAGCGTCCCCGTGCCGGGCGCGATCGCCGCGAACGGGGTGCCGAGGGTGAAGACGGCCACGCCGCCGGCGCGGAACCCCGCCTCGACGTCCCGCCGGGCCGGAGCGCTGCCGCGGCCGTCGTCGAGGTCCCTGGCCAGCTCCCCGACCGAGGGGTTGTGGCCGACGACGGCCAGGGTCTGCACGTCGTCGGGGGTCTCCGCGATGACCGCGAGCAGTGCCTCGACGGTGTTGTCGTAGACCCGCGCGTCGACGACGGGCTCGACGTCCGGCTCCAGGGACGCCCGCGCCTGCTCCCAGGTCTGGGCCGCCCGGCGGGCGGGGGAGACGACGACGCGATCGGGCGCCAGCCCGGCCTGCGCGAGCCAGGAGCCGATCGCCGCGGCGCGCCGGGTGCCCTTCCCGGTCAGCGACCGCTCGGCGTCGACCGGGCCGCCGGCGGCCTCGGCGTGGCGGACCAGCAGGAGTCGGCGGAGCTGCACCGGCCGAGTCTGACACCGAGGCGCGCGGACTCCCCGGTCCGCCCGCCGGTTCCCCTGGGAGGCGGCGGGCCGGCCTGGCAGGCTCGCCGGCGTGATGCGCGTCGGCGTGGTGCTGGGTGGTGGCGGCGTCGTGGGCCAGGCGTACCACTCGGGCGTGCTGGCGGTGCTCGAGCACGACTTCGGCTTCGACGCCCGCACGGCCGACGTGATCGTCGGGACCTCGGCCGGTTCCATCACCGGCACGCTGCTGCGGCTGGGCGTCTCGGCCGAGGACCTGGCCGCCTGGACGGTGAAGGCCCCGCTGTCGGACGAGGACGGCGTCCTCCGCCACGTGGCCGGCACCCCCGTCCCCGAGCTCGCGCCCTTCAACCCGCTGCACGTCCTGCGCCGGCCCCTGCGCCTCCCGGGTCGGCACATGGTGCAGCACGCGCTGACCCGGCCGTGGCGGTTCCGGCCGCTGGCGGCCGGCATGGCCCTGATCGCGCCGGGACGGCACGACGTCGCCGAGCAGCTGGCCGCCCTCCGCGAGCTGGAGGGACCGGGGTGGCCGGACGCCGACCTGTGGATCTGCGCCGTCCGCCGGCGCGACGGGCGCCGCGTCGTGTTCGGTCGCCCGGGGACGCCGGAGGTCCCGGTCCACCAGGCGGTCGCGGCGTCCTGTGCGGTGCCCGGCTACTTCGCCCCGGTCCAGATCGGCCGTCACCACTACGTCGACGGCGGGGTGCACTCGCCGACCAACGCCGCGGTCCTCCGCGGTCGCGGACTGGACCTCGTCGTCGTCATCTCGCCGATGAGCGGTCCCGCGGGGTGGTTCCCGGACTTCTACGCGGCCTCCCGCCGGCACGCCGCGCGCCTGCTGCGGTACGAGGTCAGGGCGCTGCACCGGGCGGGGACCCGGACGGTCGTCTTCGCGCCCGGTGCGACCGAGCAGCGGGCCATGGGCAACGACATGATGTCGCGGCACGACCTGGGCGGGGTCATCCAGCAGTCCTTCCTGGCGGCCGGCGCGCACGCCTCGACCCCGGAGGTCTCCGGCCTCCTCAGGGCGGCAGTCGGCCGCTGATCAGGGGACCAGCGCGAGCTTCCCGACGACCTCCCGCCGACCGAGCCGGGCGAGGGCGTCGGCGGCCCGGTCGAGCGGGAGGCACGTGGGCTCCGGCGGCCGGAGCTCGCCGCGGGCGACCCGGCCGAGGACCTCGGACACCAGGGCGCTCGCCGCCTCGGGCTCCGTCCGCGCCCAGTCGCCCCAGTCGACGCCGACGACGGTGCGGTTGCGCAGCAGCACGACGTTCGCCGGCAACCGGGGGATCTCCCCGCCGGCGAACCCGACCACGCAGAACCGCCCGTAGGCGGTCAGCGACCGCAGCGCCGTCTCGGCCAGCGGCCCGCCCACCGGGTCGACGACGACGTCCGCCCCGCCGCCGGTGACCTCCCGGACCCGGTCCTTCAGGTCGGTGTAGTCGATGCTCACCTCGGCGCCGGCCGCGCGCGCCGCGGCCCGCTTGGCCTCGGTGGACGCGGCGGCGACGACGCGGGCACCGGCCGCCCGGGCGACGTCCACCGCGGCCAGGCCGATGCCACCGCCGGCGCCCAGCACCAGGACCCACTCGCCGGGCCGCACCTGCACCCGGCGCGAGAGCGCGAAGGTGAGCGTGCTGTAGCTCTCGACCGCGGTGGCGGCCACGGCCGCGGGGACGCCGTCCGGCAGCGGGGACACCGCCCAGGCGGGGGCCACCAGGTCGGACGCGAACCCGCCACCGGCCATCGACAGGACGACGACCGGGTCGCCTACCGACACGGTGCCGACGTCGACACCCACGGCCCGTACCCGGCCGGCCACCACCGACCCCGGCGTGTGGGGGAGCGGGGGCCGCACCTGGTAGCGGCCCTGCACGACCAGGCCGTCGACGAAGGCGACGGCGGCCACCCCGACGGCCACGACCACCTCGCCGGGGCCGGGGGAGGGGTCCGGCTCCTCCACCAGCTCCAGGCGGTCGACCGGGCCGAACTCCCGGCACACGATGCGTCGCACGCGCGCTCCTCCCGTCGTCAGCGCCGGCGGGCGCCGACGACCAGCGTCACCAGCAGCAGCTTGCCCAGCCAGTCGCCGGCGTGGATCGCGGCCAGCTGCCAGGGCACCTTCTCGTGGACGACGGACCCCGTGAGCAGGACGACCGGGAACGCCACCCACAGCGCCAGGCCGAGCCGCACCGCCTCGCGCGGGCCGGTCACCCCCGTGCGGGCGGCGAGAGCCGAGACGGTGACCGCCACGGTGCCGCTGCGGGCCAGCTCGACGGGCACGACCCAGCCGGCCGCTGCGGTGTCCTCGGCGTAGGCGTCGTCCAGCTGCGCCAGCCGGCGGCCGAACGCCGCGTACCACGCCCCACTCGCGGCGACGGCTGCCGCGGTGGCGAGACAGATCGCCGGCAGGTCCTCGACGGTGCGCACGGTTCCTCCTCGGTCGGACACGCGGGTGGCCCGGAGTCACGCAGTAGACCAGCCGGCCTGGCCTCCGGTGGTGATCGACGGCCGCCTGCGGCAACGTCCGGCGAGGTCGTGACCGCGAGGAAGAGGAGCACCGCCGTGGAGTACCGCACGCTCGGCCGCAGCGGGTGCTCGGTCTCCGCCCTCGCCCTGGGCACGATGACCTTCGGCGCCGAGACCGACGAGGCGGGCGCGCACGAGCAGCTCGACCTGTTCGTCGAGGCCGGCGGCACGCTGGTCGACCTCGCCGACGTCTACTCCGCCGGTGCTGCCGAGGAGATCGTCGGGCGCTGGCTGGCCGACCGCCCGGCCGACGTCCGCGACCGCGTCGTCCTCGCCACCAAGGGCCGCTTCCCGATGGGCGAGGAGCCCAACGCCCTCGGCAACTCCCGGCGCCACCTGCGCCGCGCCCTCGACGCGTCCCTGCGCCGGCTCGGCGTCGACCACGTCGACCTCTACCAGCTGCACGCCTGGGACCCGCTCACCCCGCTCGAGGAGTCGCTGCGCTTCCTCGACGACGCCGTCTCCGCCGGGAAGGTCGGCTACCCGGGCCTGTCGAACTTCACCGCCTGGCAGGTGCAGAAGGCGGTCGACCTCGCCGAGCACCGGCACCTCGCCGTCCCGGTGACCCTGCAGCCGTCGTACAGCCTGCTGGTGCGGGACGTCGAGTTCGAGATCGTCCCCGCCTGTCTGCACAACGGGCTGGGCCTGCTGCCGTGGGGGCCGCTCGGCGGGGGGTGGCTGTCCGGCAAGTACACCCGCGACCAGCGTCCCCAGGGCTCGACCCGGCTCGGTGAGGACCCCGCGCGCGGCATGGAGGCCTACGACCGGGTCAGCTCCCGGCAGCGCACCTGGGACGTGCTCGAGGCCGTGCAGGACGTCGCCGACGAGCGCGGCGCCTCGATGCCGCAGGTCGCGCTGGCCTGGCTGGCCGCCCGGCCCGCCGTCACCTCGGTCATCCTCGGCGCCCGCACCACCGACCAGCTGCACGACGACCTCCGCAGTGTCGACGTGGGCCTCGACCCGGACGACGTCGCGCGGCTGGACGCGGTGAGCGACCCCGGCCGCGCCGACTACCCGTACGGGGACGTCGGCGCCGAGCAGCGCAGCCGCGAACCTGCCGGCCCCTGACCCACCCGGCCGTCACCCCGAGCCGGGCGACCACCCACCCGGCCCACCCGGAGCCGGGACCGGGAGCACCCCGAGCGCCGGAACGGGGGAGCGATCCGGGTGTTCCCCGGTTCCCGCGGCGTGCCGCCGGCGCCAGGCTCGTGTCATGACCACCGCCCTCCCGCCCCAGGTCCCCACGCCCGCCCCCACCCGTCCCGAGCTGCGCCGCAGCGGCACCGACCGCATGCTCGGCGGCGTCTGCGGCGGCCTCGCCGAGTACAGCGGCATCGACGCCGTGCTCTGGCGGGTCGGCGCCGTCGGCCTCACCGTCGCCGGTGGCGCCGGCGTCGTCGTCTACCTGCTGCTGTGGGTCCTGCTGCCCTCCGCGCCGCTGCCCGAGGGCCGCCGTCCCGGCGTGCTCGACCCGTTCGTCGACCGGCTGCACGCGGCGCTCGTCGGCGGCCGGACCGGCTCCCGGCCGGGCGAGGGGGCGTGACCCGATCGGGGACGCCGTCCCCGCGGACCAGCGGCACGGCGTCCGCATGGGCCACGATGGCGCCCGAGCACACGACCCCCGACCAGCACGGGAGACCCGACGTGACCGTTCCGCCCGGACCGCAGCCGACCCCCGCCCCGATGGTGGTGCCGGCCTTCTACGTCAAGCAGCGGATCACCCTGATGGTCAACCGCTACGAGGTCATCGCGGCCAACCCCGACGGCTCCGAGGGGCCGATGCTCGCCTTCGCCGAGCAGAAGCGGATGAAGCTCAAGGAGGAGGTCGTGTTCTACGCCGACGCCTCCAAGAGCCGCCCGGTGTTCCGCTTCAAGGCCCGCCAGCGGCTCGACGTCGCGGCGCAGCACGACGTCTACGACGAGTACGGGACGCCGATCGGGAGCTTCGGCAAGCAGTTCGGCGCCAGCCTGCTCCGCTCGACCTGGAAGCTCTCGGCACCCGGCATCGACGCCGTCGGCCGGGAACGGCGGCTGTCGGTCGCCCTGCTGCGCCGCGGCTGGGAGCTCATCCCCTACGTCGGCGAGGTGTGGATCCCCTTCGTCTTCCACTTCGACTTCGTCGACACCGCCACCGGGGCGCCGGTGATGGTGAGCGAGCGGCAGAAGGCCATCCGCGACCGCTACACCGTCACCGTGCCCGACCCGCGGCTGGACTTCCGCGTCGCGGCGTCCATGGCCGTCGCGCTGGACGCGTTGCAGAGCCGCTGACCGGCGGCTCTGCCAGCGAGCGGACCAATCCCTCGGCGATCGGTTGACTCCGGAGGGTGAGACGAGTCCGGACGTGGGACCGCAGGGCTCAGGGGTCCCCGCCGGCTGGCCGATGCTGTCCCCGTGGGCCAGGTCATCGCGCGCGCCGTGCGGCGTGGACGGACCCGGCAGCCGGCCGACCGGTCGCTGCGGGCCGTCCGCGTACCCGCCGCCGTCCTGGCGTCGGTGTACGTGCTGTCGCTGGGAGCCCACGCGCTCGGGGACGACGGGGTGCTGGCCGCCCTGGCGGTCGGCGGCAAGTGGCTGTTCATCGTCGGGCTGACCGGACTGCTGGTCCTGCGGGCGGTCCTCGTCCGGGAGGACCGGGTCGGCTGGCTGCTGTTCGCCGCGGCAGTCGGGTCCTACACCGTGGGTGCCCTGGGCTACGCCCTGGCCGACGCCGCGCCCGGGCCGATCGTCCGACCCGCCTGGTTCGACCTCGCCTTCGTCGCCTTCCACCCGCTGGCCTGCGCCGCGCTGTTCCACCTGCTCCGCACGCGGGTCCGACGGCTGACCTCGAGCATGTGGCTCGACGCCGTCGTCACCGGGCTGACCGCGGCGGCCTTCGCGACCGCGTTCGCCATCGGCGCCTACCTCGACACCGCGCTGCGCGACGCCCTCCTGATCGCCGTCTACCCGATCGCCGACCTCATCCTGCTGGTGCTCATCGCCGGCGCCCTCGTCGTGATCGGCCGCGGTGCCGGTGCCGCCTGGTGGTGGCTCACCGCCGGGACGGCGCTGTTCGTGCTGACCGACACCCTGTACGCCTACCAGGTCGCGCACGGCACCTACGTCGTCGGCGGCCCGCTCGACGTGGGCTGGGGCCTGGCCTTCCTCTGCTACGGCCTGGCCGCCTGCCAGTCGCCCCGGCCGCGCAGGTCCGACCAGCTGCCCGGCGTGCGGGCGCTCGTCCTGCCGGGGCTGTGCGCCGTCGGCGCGCTCGTCCTGCTGCTGCACGGCTACCTCGCCGACGGCGACCCACTGGCCGGCGGGCTGGCGTTCGGTGCGGTGGTGGCCGCCCTCACCCGCACCGGGCTCACCTTCCGCGAGGTCAGGGCCCTGGCCGACAGCCGGCACCAGGCGCGCACCGACGAGCTCACCGGCCTGCCCAACCGCAGGCAGGTCTTCGAGACCCTCGGCACCGCCGACGCGCGGATGGCCGCCGGCGGGGCCACCGCGGTGCTGGTCCTGGACCTCGACCGGTTCAAGGAGATCAACGACTCCCTCGGCCACGCCGTCGGCGACGCCCTGTTGCGCGAGGTGGGGCCGCGGCTGGCCGGTCAGCTGCGGGCCGGCGATCTGCTGGCCCGCCTGGGCGGCGACGAGTTCGTCGTCCTGGCCGCGGACCTGGGGGACGACGGCGCGCGGGCCCTGGCCGAGCGGCTGTGCGCCACGATCGAGCGGCCGTTCCACCTCGGCGGCATGGCGCTCAGCGTGGCCGCCAGCGTGGGCATCGCGGTCGGCCCGCGGCACTCGCGGGACGCCCAGGAGCTGCTGCAGATGGCGGACCTGGCCATGTACGCGGCCAAGGCCTCCCGCAGCGGCCCGGTCGTCTACGACGAGGCGCAGCACGGCTCCGGCCGGCGCCGCCTCGAGGCCATCGCCCAGCTGCGCCGGGCCATCGAGCAGGGCGAGCTGGTGCTGCACCACCAGCCGAAGCTCAGCCTGCGGACCGGCCGGGTCGACGGGGTGGAGGCGCTGGTGCGCTGGGTGCACCCGGAGCGTGGGCTGCTCTTCCCCGACGCCTTCATCGAGCTGGCCGAGTCCGCCGGCCTCATGGCCGACCTGACCAGCTCGGTCCTGGACCAGGCCCTCGCCCAACGGCGGGCGTGGGCCGACCGGGGCCGGGACCTGACCGTCGCGGTCAACGTCAGCCCGTCGAACCTGGTCGACGAGCGCTTCCCCGCCGACGTGGCCGCGCTGCTGGTCCGGCACGGCGTCCCGGCGACCGCGCTGGTGCTCGAGGTGACCGAGAGCCTGCTGATGGAGGACCGGGAGCGCGCCGTCCGCGTGCTCGCCGGGCTGCGGGAGGCCGGCGTCGGGGTGTCCATCGACGACTACGGCACCGGGTACTCCAGCCTGGCCTACCTCGCCACCCTCCCGGTGACCGAGCTCAAGCTCGACCGCTCGTTCGTGAGCGCGATGACCGGCAGCCAGCGGGCGGCGTCGATCGTGACCTCGACCCTGCAGCTCGCGCACGCCCTCGGCCTGGTCTTCGTCGCCGAGGGGGTGGAGGACCAGGCGACCGTCGAGGCGCTGGCCGCCCTGGGCTGCGACGTCGTCCAGGGGTACCACCTCAGCCGCGCGCTGCCGCCCGACGAGGTGGCGCGCTGGCTGGACGCCCGGACGGCCGCTCCCGTCGGCTGACCCCGCCGGGCGGCCCGGCGGTCATGGTCCCGCGCACCGGGACCTGGTGCAGCACGAGGCCGGGTCCCTAGGGTCCTGCCGAACGGGACGGCGGGGGGCGGGTCCGTCGGGTGCGGGCCGGGCCGACCTGCCGGGTGGGGCCGAGCCGATGCGTTCCGCGACCGTCCGATGGGCGTCGACCTGGTGTGCGGTCGTCGCCCTCGCCGGCTGTACGGCGCCCGGGGGCCCCGAGGCGGCTCCACCGCCGACGGCCGGCTGTCCGGTCACCGAACGGGCCGTCCCCGACCCGGACCGGCCGCTCGTCGAGCTGGACTTCCGGCTGGAGGACGACCTCCGGACCGTGACCGGCAGCCAGACGGTGGCCCTCACCCCGGACCTGCCGGTGGAGGAGCTGTGGTTCCGGCTCGTCCCCAACGCACCGCAGTCGGCTGGGCACCGGCTCACCGTCGAGGCGGTGCGCGGGGACCTGGTGTCCGGCAGCGGGTACGTCGACGACGGCGCCGCATCCGGGACGCCGGGGAGCCTCTACCGCGTCGACCTGCGCGAGACCGTGCCGGCGGGACGGACCGTGTCGGTCGAGCTGGACTTCCGGCTGCGGCTCACCTCCGAGCGGACGCCGGCCGGCTTCGACCGCCTGGGTGTGGACGACGGCGTGACGTGGTGGGCCAGCGGCTCCCCGCTGTTGACGTGGGAGCCCGGGGTGGGGTGGGCGAGGGACCCGATGGTCGAGGTCAGCGGTGAGACCACCGCCGCGCCGGCAGCCGACACCACCATCCGCGTCTCGGTGCCGGGCGACCTCGTCGTCCTCATGTCGGGCGACCAGGAGGAGCCGCGGGAGGCCGCCGACGGGCGCCGGGTCTGGGAGTCCTCCGACCCCGTCGCCCGGGACGTGAGCGTCGCGGTGGGGGAGTTCGACACCGCGAGCGTCGACGTCCGTGGCACCCGGGTCACGGCCGGGGTGCTGCCGGGGGCGGACACGTCCGCCGACGACCTGGCCGAGCTCACCGCCGAGGCGATCACGGTCCTGGAGGGCCGCTTCGGCCCCTTCCCGTACCCGACGCTCGCCGTGCCCCTGGTCTCCGACGGCGGCGGCGGCGAGGAGTACTCGTCGGCGATCCTGCTCGGCAGCGACGACCCCGGCCTGGTCGTCCACGAGGTCGCGCACATGTGGTTCTACGGCATGGTGGGCAACTCGCAGTTCCGCGACCCCTGGCTCGACGAGGCCTTCGCCACCTACGCCGAGTCCGTCGCCGACGGGGGCCCTGACCGGGACGACCTGGACCGGGACGGTGCCGTCGGCGGCTCGATGGCCGACTTCGACGACCAGGACGAGTACGAGGACCTCGTCTACGGCAAGGGGGCCGCGGCGCTGGCGGCCGCGCGCGAGGCGGCCGGGGACGAGGCCTTCGACGCGGCGGTGCGCTGCTACGTGGAGACCCAGGCCTGGACGATCGCCCGGCCGGAGGACCTGGCCCGCGCGCTGGCCGACCTGGAGCCGGCGCTCGACGTCCTCGTCGAGGCCGGTGCGCTGGACCGGCGGGACGTCGAGGCCGCCGGCGACTGAGCGGCCCGGCCCCCGACGCGCCGGAGGGCGGGGACCCGGTCGGGTCCCCGCCCTCCGGCGGGAGGCGCCAGCCCCTTCCGGGCACCGCCGGCCCCCCTGCAGGGTCCCGCCGCGAGCCTGCGAGTGGCGGGGGGCAGGGGGGTCCTCTTACGAGGGGTGAGGAGGCCGGGGTCCTTCTTCAGCTCTTCGGCCGGGCCCCGGCGCGCAGCGCGCCGAGCAGGTCGTGGTTGAGCCGGGAGATGTTCTCCATCGAGATGCCCTTGGGGCACGCTGCCGAGCACTCGCCGATGTTGGTGCAGCCGCCGAAGCCCTCGCGGTCCTGCTGGGCGACCATGTTGATCACCCGGTCGTTGCGCTCGGGCTGGCCCTGCGGCATGAGGCCCAGGTGGCTGACCTTCGCCGCGGTGAACAGCATCGAGGAGGCGTTCGGGCAGGCCGCCACGCAGGCGCCGCAGCCGATGCAGGTCGCCGCGTCGAACGCCGCGTCGGAGTCCTTCTTCGGCACCAGGATCGAGTGGGCCTCCGGCGCGGTCCCGGTCGGCGTGCTGATGTAGCCGCCGGCCTGGATGATCCGGTCCAGGGCGCCGCGGTCGACCGAGAGGTCCTTGATCACCGGGAACGCCGTCGCGCGCCACGGCTCGATGTCGATCGTGTCGCCGTCCTTGAACTTGCGCATGTGCAGCTGGCAGGTGGTCGTGGGACCACCCGAGGTGCCCCGGCCGTGCGCCGTGCCGTTGATCATCAGGCCGCAGCTGCCGCAGATGCCCTCGCGGCAGTCGTGGTCGAAGACCACCGGGTCGTCGCCGGCGAGGATCAGCTTCTCGTTCAGGACGTCGAGCATCTCGAGGAACGACATGTCCGGCGAGATGTCCTCGACCTGGTAGGTCACCATCCGGCCCTTGTCCCGCGGGCTCTTCTGCCGCCAGATCCGCAGGGTCAGGGTCATGTCGTGCTTGGCCATGGCCGGGTCGGACGCGGTGCCGGACGCGAAGGTCGTGCCCTCGGCTGTCGCTGTCACTGGTGTCTCCGCTGGGTAGTCGTCACTTGTAACTGCGCTGGGCGAGGTGCACGTACTCGTACTCGAGGGCCTCACGGTGCAGGACCGGGGCGACGCCCTCCGGCGTCCACTCCCACGCGGCGACGTAGGCGTAGTTCTCGTCGTCGCGCAGCGCCTCCCCCTCGGGGGTCTGGCTCTCGGCCCGGAAGTGCCCACCGCAGCTCTCGTTGCGGTGCAGGGCGTCCACGCACATCAGCTCGGCGAGTTCGATGAAGTCGGCCACCCGACCGGCGTGCTCCAGCGTGGGGTTGATCGTGTCCTGGTCGCCGGAGACCTTGAGGTTGGTCCAGAACTCCTGCCGGATCTCGGGGATCCGGTCCAGGGCCTTGCGCAGGCCCTCGTCGGACCGCTCCATGCCGCAGAGGTCCCACATCAGCCGGCCGAGCTCGCGGTGGAAGGACGCCGGGGTGCGGTTCCCGTTGATCGACAGCAGCTTCTGCACCCGGCCCTGCACGGCCTGCAGCGCCTCGACCGCGGCCGGGTGGCTGTCGTCGACCTTCTCGAACGGTCCGTCGGCGAGGTAGTCGTTGATCGTGTTCGGCAGGACGAAGTAGCCGTCGGCCAGGCCCTGCATGAGCGCGCTGGCGCCCAGGCGGTTCGCGCCGTGGTCGGAGAAGTTGGCCTCGCCGATCACGAACATGCCGGGGATGGTCGACTGCAGGTCGTAGTCGACCCACAGCCCGCCCATCGTGTAGTGGACCGCCGGGTAGATCCGCATCGGGACCTCGTAGGGGTCCTCGCCCGTGATCTGGGCGTACATGTCGAACAGGTTGCCGTACTTGGCCTCGATGGCCGGCCGGCCCAGCCGCTCCATGGCGTCGCTGAAGTCCAGGTAGACGCCCAGCCCGCCCGGGCCCACGCCGCGGCCCTCGTCGCAGACGTTCTTCGCCTGGCGCGAGGCGATGTCGCGGGGCACCAGGTTGCCGAACGCGGGGTAGATCCGCTCGAGGTAGTAGTCGCGCTCGGACTCGGGGATCTCGCGCGGGTCGCGGGTGTCGCCGCGCTCCTTGGGCACCCACACGCGGCCGTCGTTGCGCAGCGACTCGCTCATCAGCGTGAGCTTGGACTGGTAGTCGCCCTTGACCGGGATGCAGGTCGGGTGGATCTGCGTGTAGCAGGGGTTGGCGAAGTACGCGCCCCGCTTGTGCGCCCGCCAGATCGCCGTGGCGTTGGAGCCCTTGGCGTTCGTGGACAGGTAGAAGACGTTGCTGTACCCGCCGGTGGCCAGGACGACGGCGTCGGCGAAGTGGGTGCTGACCTCGCCGGTGATGAGGTTGCGC
>DASQNB010000723.1:0-2332 GCA_035645175.1 Geodermatophilus sp. | reverse complement strand
CCGCCGGGTCTGGCGCCACCGCGTGGGCGCCGACGCCGCCGGCGACGTCCTGGTGCACGGCGAGGGCAGCGACCCGGCCACCTACTTCGGCGCCCGCACCAGCCGCGACGGCCGCTGGCTGGTCGTCTCGGCGTCGGTGGGAACCGCGCCGCGCGACGACGTCTGGCTGGCCGACCTCGCCGGGGACGGCGCCCTGCGCGAGCTGCAGGTGGGGGTGGACGCGCAGACCGCGGCCTGGGTGGCCCGCGACGGCCGGCTGTGGCTGATGAGCGACCGCGGCACCCCGCGCTGGCGGCTCGCCGTCGCCGACCCCGCCGACCCGGCCACCTGGGCACCGGAGGCGTGGCGGGACGTCGTCCCCCAGCAGGAGGACGGCGTGCTCACCGACGTCGCCCTCGTCGACGGCCCGGACGGCGGACTGCAGCTGCTCGCCGTGCACTCGGTCGACGCGACCGACCGGCTCTCGGTGTGGGCCGCCGACGGCTCCGGTCGGGTGGCCGAGGTGACCGCCCTGCGCGCCGGCAGCGTGTCGGGCGTCAGCGCACCCCCGGAGGGTGGCGGCAGCGCGTGGATCGGCTTCACCGACCACTCCACCCCGCCGTCGGTGCTGCGCTGGGACGCCACCGAGCCGGCCGCCCTGACCAGCTGGGAGCAGGCGCCGGTGGCCGGCGAGGTGCCGGCGATCCGGGTCGTCGAGACGCAGGCGACGTCGGGCGACGGGACGCCGGTGCACCTGTTCGTCCTCTCGCGGGACGGCGTCCCCGACCACCCGCGGCCGGCCGTGCTCTACGGGTACGGCGGCTTCGACGTCGCCCTGACCCCGGGGTACTCGGCGCAGGCGCTCGCCTGGGTCGAGGCCGGTGGCGTGTGGGCGGTGGCCAACCTGCGCGGCGGCTCGGAGCACGGGGAGGAGTGGCACCGCGCCGGCATGCGCGAGCGCAAGCAGAACGTCTTCGACGACTTCGCCGCCGCCGGGGAGCACCTGGTCGCCGAGGGGTGGACCACGCACGGGCAGCTGGCGGTCATGGGCGGTTCCAACGGCGGGCTGCTGGTGGGCGCGACGCTCACCCAGCGCCCCGGCCTCGCCGCCGCCGTCGTCTGCAGCGCACCGCTGCTGGACATGGTCCGCTACGAGCGCTTCGGCCTGGGCCGCACCTGGAACGACGAGTACGGCACCGCCGAGGACCCCACCGAGCTCGGCTGGCTGCTGGGCTACTCGCCCTACCACCGGGTGGCCGAGGGCACGGCCTACCCGGCGGTGCTGTTCACGACCTTCGAGTCCGACACCCGCGTCGACCCGCTGCACGCGCGCAAGCTGGCCGCGGCGCTGCAGCACGCGACGTCGTCCGACGCGCCGGTGCTGCTGCGGCGGGAGACCTCGGTCGGGCACGGCGCCCGGGCGGTGAGCCGGACCGTCGGCCTGGCCGCCGACCAGCTCGCCTTCCTCGCCGCACACACCGGCCTGACCGGCTGACCAGGGTCGTGCGCCGTGCCACACGTGGCACGGATAATGCGAAACCCCGGGTTGCCTTTCCTGCACCTGAGAGTATCGGCGTGATGACTGCTTCACCGTCCGTGACCACTGCCGCTGACGACGACGGGACCGGCTCGGTGCCCGACTGCGCCGACTACTGGCTCTGCCAGCAGGTCTACGACTGGTCGGGGACCGCGTGGCTCGCGGAGAACGCCCGGGCGTTGATCGCCACGCCGGCCCGGATCCTGCTCATCGTCGTGCTCGCCGTCCTGGTGCGGTACCTGGCGCACCGGACGATCCGCCGGCTGACCGACACCACTGCCGCCGGCACGGTGCCCTCGATCCTGCGGGCCCGGCGGCTGCGCGCCACCGCCCTGGGGGAGGGCGCGGAGCAGCTGACCGCGCGGCGCACCCAGCGGGCCGAGGCCATCGGGTCGGTGTTGCGCAGCTGCGCCTCCGTCGTGGTGCTCGGCATCGCGGTGGTGCTGGTGCTGGGCGAGCTCGGCATCAACCTGGCCCCGATCCTGGCCAGCGCCGGGGTGGTCGGGGTGGCGCTGGGCTTCGGCGCGCAGAACCTGGTCAAGGACTTCATCGCCGGGATCGGGATCATCCTGGAGGACCAGTACGGCGTGGGGGACGTCGTCGACCTCGGGGAGGCCACCGGCACCGTGGAGGCGGTCGGGCTGCGCATCACCCGCCTGCGTGACGTCAACGGCGTGGTCTGGTACGCCCGCAACGGCGAGGTGCTGCGGGTCGGCAACAAGAGCCAGGGCTACGCCCAGGTGGTCATCGACATGCCGGTCGCCCACGACACCGACCTGGAGCGCTGCCGGGTGGCCATGCAGGAGGTCGCCGACG
>DASQNB010000722.1:0-8734 GCA_035645175.1 Geodermatophilus sp. | reverse complement strand
CCGATGGCCAGGCCGACCACGACGGGAGCGACGTCCAGCGTGCCGAGCACCGGCGCGAGGATGCCGGCCGCCGCGATCGCCGCCACCGAGATCGACCCGATGGCGAAGTGCAGCAGGGCGGCGATCAGCCAGGCCAGCAGCAGGGTCACGATCACCGAGGCGCCGGTCTGGGCCGAGAACAGGGCGCCGAGACGCTGGTCGAGGTCGGTCTCGCCGATGACCGCGCCGAGCGAGCCGCCGATGCCGGTGATGAGCAGGATCTGCCCGGTGGTGCTCAGGCCGGTGGCCACGGCGTCGTCAGTGCGTTCGCGCCCGAGCGTCCGCCGGGCGAGGAGGTAGGCGCCGACCATGCCGAGGAACAGGGCGAGGACCGGGTTGCTGAGGAAGTCGATCACCGGGTTGTCGACGCCGGCGGCCGTGGTGAAGGCACCGGTGGCGATGAGCACCAACGGCACGAGGACCGGCAGCAGCGAGATCCCCAGCGGCGGCATGGCGACCTCGAGCTCGCCGTCCCGCTCGCTCGCCGCTCGTTCCTCGTCCCGCAGGGCCTGGGTCTCGTGCTCGTCGGACTCCGGCTTCCAGAGGCCGCGCTTGAGGATGAGGCCGAACAGGTAGGTGGTCACCACCGCGGTGATGGGCCCCACGATCAGGCCGTAGACCAGCATGGTGCCGAGCGGGATGTCGAGCAGACCGGCGATCGAGAGCGTCCCGAGGCCCGGGATGACGAAGACGTAGCCCACGAGGATGCCGGAGGTGAGCGAACCGGCCATCAGCGGCAGTCCGCGCGGTCCGATGTGCGGGGCGGCCGAGCGGGCCAGCGGCGAGGCCAGCACCAGCTGGACGTCGACGTAGATCGAGGGGAAGAGCGTGGTGAGTGCGGCGCTCATCGCGTAGGGGAGCCGGCGGGCCCCGAGCAGCCGCAGCAGCGTGGCCACGAATCTCTGCAACGCGCCCAGCGCGAAGAGCATCGCTCCGAGCAGCACGCCGAAGCCGATCAGCAACCCGACCTCGGCCATGATCTCGCCAAAGCCGGCGGCGATCGTCTCCACCGTTCCGACGAGGCCCACTCCACCCGCGATCCCCAGGTACAGCGAGCCCACGACCAGGGCGATGATGGGCTCGACCTTGAGCACGATGATCAGGAGCAGGACGGCGAGGATGGCGATGCTCGCGTGCAGGATGATCACGTCGGTCCCCATTCCGCAGCCGCACCTCTGTGTGGCGGCCGCCACTCGGGCAGCTGCGATGTGACCACGTCCGGCGAAGGTGCCGGTAGAGGGCTGGTCCGGATCGCGCTCCCAGCAGCGTTCTTGACCCGCAGTGGCGTGACGGACGGTGACCGGCGGTCCATCGGGCCTGCGGTGGCCACCACGGACACGAGCACCGGCACGTGCCGTGGACGCTCAGCCGCTCACTGCTCGGAGGTGACGCCCCTGGTGGCTGGGGACCCGCACTCACCGGGATCGCCGTTGCGGTCGCCCGGTGGTGGGGTGGGGTGCGGTGGGGGAGTGGCGCACCACCCAGGGCATCGCCCAGGCGGCCTGAGCCGCAGGCGCGGCCCGCTGGGCTCAGTCGCGGACCGGCATCTCGACCGGGACGGCGGACCGCTCGGTGCCGGCCGCGGCGACCAGCTCGTCGACGGCGCGGTGCAGGGTGTCGGCGATCGAGGAGCCCGGGAGCCGCTCGGCGACCGCACGCTCGACGCTCGTGTAGTACCAGAGCAGCTCGTCGCGACCGGAGTTGAAGGTCGCCCAGAAGCCCGGCCCGTAGCGGCGGACGTCGGCGGCGATGCACCGGCCGTTGTGCGTCTTGTCGGCCGCGGTCACCAGCAGCGCGTCGGCCGGCTCGGTCGCCAGGCCGTCGACGTAGGCGCGCTTGCGCTCGGCCCACGTCCCGCTGCGGTTGCCGTCGGCGTCCAGGCCGTCGGAGCAGGCGCGCACCATGTCGGCCACCGCGTCGCCGAAGCGCGACCGGATGTCGGCCAGCACCGCACCGCCCGTGCCGTCGGGCGCGTCCTCGACCGCGTCGTGCAGCAGCCCGGCGATCGCCTGGTCCTCGCTGCCGCCGTGTTCGAGCACCAGCGCGCTCACGCTCACCAGGTGCGTCAGGTACGGCACCTGCGACCCCTTCCGCAGCTGCTGCCGGTGGTGCTCGGCCGCGTACAGCAGCGCCGCGTCGTAGCGCTCACCCAGTGGTCCCGAGCCCATCGCGCCGCGGGCCTCCAGCGTGGTCGTCATCCGTTCCCCTTCCCTCGCAGGACGGCGGCGGCGATCGCCGCGACGTCCACCGGTCTGTTCCTCATCGGTTCCGCCCACGAGGTCAGCGCGGCTGCTCCAGCCGGGCGAGGGCGGCGGTGAAGCTGTCGTTCCACAGGCCCAGGTGTGGCCAGCGCTCGGCGACGTACGCCGTCGCCGCCTCGGCCGGCATCCCCTCCTCGCGCACCAGCCAGGCGCGCAGCACCAGCCCGGTCCGCGAGGCGCCGCCGTGGCAGTGCACGAGCAGCCGGTGGCCCTCGGCGCGCAGCGCGGCCATGTCGTCGAGGACGTCGGCCAGCATCCCGTCGAGGTCGGCGTTGTGGTCGTTGTCGGCGATGTAGGCCATCCGGTGCAGCGTGTGGGGAAACGGCTCACCGAGCCGGCACAGCGAGATGACGGCGAAGTCCTCCTCGCTGTACCGGGCGCCGTCGAGGTTGCCCGCCCAGATGCCCGGCAGCACCTCCTGCGGACCGATCCGCGGGATCACCCCGGGGTCGTAGCTCTGCTGCGCACCGCCGTCGAGTGCGGCCGCCAGCTGCTGGAGGTCGGCCAGCCGCCAGACCTCCTCCCCGTACCCGGGCACCCGGCCGTGGACGACGGACGCCCAGCGCACCGGGATGCCGCCCATCCCGTACACCGCTCCGGCCAGGCCGCCGGCGACCGCGGCGACGGTGTCGGTGTCGCCGCCCAGGTCGATGACCAGTCGCAGCACCTCGGCGAAGTCGCGGCCGTGCCGCAGCGCCCACACCGCCTGGCCGAGCGTGGGCCACACCGCGCCGTTGGACTCGGTGGCCTGCTCCGGCGTCCAGCCCGGCGCGAGCACGGTCGCCCACCGCTCGCGGTGCTCGTCGGCGACCGCCGCCAGCGCCGCCGGGACGGCGGTCAGCGGGTCGCCGCCGTCGAGCGCCACCCGCAGCAGCTCGTGGAAGACCGCGCAGCCCTCGCCGGCCGACGGGTCGCCGTGGGTGAGGCCCGAGATGCGCCGGGCGGCGTCCATGGTGGCCTCGCGGCCGTCGCGGGCGAACCGGATGGCCGCCGGCGTCGTCCGCATCAGCGAGCCGTTGCCGGCCGCGTGCCCCGAGCGCGCGAAGTGCTCGGCCGCGGCGGTGTCCCAGGGCAGGCCGGAACCGAGCACGGCGCGGGTCTGGTTGCCGATGTCCGGCGGGTCGGCCGCGGCCCAGGTGCGGAACCGGTCGAACAGGTCGGCCTCGTCCAGGCCGCCGAGCTCGACCAGCGACGTCGCGACCAGCAGCGCCATCTGCGTGTCGTCGGTGAACTCGCCGGGCGCCCACCCCGGCGACCCGCCGCCGCACATCTCGGTGTGCACGCCGCGGGCCGGCTGCGGGAAGCGGGCGCTGAACCGACCGGGCGGACCGAACTCGAAGGGCGCCCCGAGAGCGTCCCCGACGGCCGAGCCGACCAGCGCGCCGGCGGCGCGGGAGGAGCGGTGGATGCGCGGGGTCACTCGGGCCTCCTGCAGGGGTGGTCGGGTCGACTGCAGTGTGGTCCAGGCGGGAGGACGGTTCGCCGCTCTCCTCTTAACCAAGAACGCCTGGACAATACCAGGTTTCCGAGGATGTCTCGAATGCGGGGCTAGACTGCGACCGTGGGCAAGAAGGACAAGGCAGCCAAGAGGACGCTCCAGGACCACCCGCGTCCGTCGGTCGCCGTCGACACGGCCGTCCTCACGGTGCTGCCGCCGGAGCCGGCGGGACCGGGCGGCGACCGGAGTGAGCTCGCCGTCCTGCAGATCCGGCGCGCCAGAGGCCACAAGAAGGGGGAGTGGTCGCTGCCCGGGACCTTCCTGCACGAGGGCGAGCTGCTCAGCGAGTCGGTGGCGCGGTCGTTGCGGGAGAAGGCCGGGCTCGGGGACGACGTCGTCCCGCGGCAGCTGCGCGTCTTCGACCGACCGGAGCGCGACACCCGCGGGCGGGTGCTGTCCGTGGCGCACAAGGTGTGGTTGCCGTACGCCCGGCTGGTGCCGGTGGTCGAGGCCGCCGACGGCGCGCTGCGGCTGGTGCCGGTCGGCGAGGTCGGGCCGATGCCCTTCGACCACCCGGAGATCGTCGCTGCCGCCGTCGACCAGGGCCGCGCCGAGTACGCCCAGGCCGCCGACCCCGGCCGGCTCCTGCCCGACTCCTTCACCCTGCACGAGCTGTGGGTCGTCCACGACGCGGTGGCCGGCCACTACGACTCCAGCGAGGACGCCTTCCGGCTCCGCGCCGTCCGGCTGCTCGAGCCGTCGCCCGAGCCGCCGCGGAAGCTGGACGTCGGCCGCCCGGCCAGGCTCTACCGGCGCCGCTGACCCGAGCGGACCTCACGACGCCGGCCTGGAGACCGGTCTCCGCCGACGACCCCGAGGGCGAAGGAGACCTGATGAGCACGCTGCTCACCGGTGGGGACGTCGTCACGCCCGACGGCGTCCTCACCGGCGGTTGGGTGCAGGCGGCCGGGTCGCGGATCGCCGCCATCGGCACCGGCTCGGCCCCCGGTTCGACACACGTCGTCGACTGCGCCGGGCGGACGCTCGTGCCCGGCTTCGTCGACGTCCACCAGCACGGCGGAGGTGGCGCCTCCTACGAGCAGGGGCCGGAGGCCGCGGTCGAGGTGCTGCGCGTGCACCGGGCGGCCGGGACGACGACGGCCGTCGCGTCCCTGGTCTCGCTGCGCCCTGCGGCGCTGGACCGCGCGCTGGGCGAGCTGGCGGGACTGGTCGAGGACGGCGAGCTGGCCGGCGTGCACCTGGAGGGACCGTGGCTGTCGCCGTCCCGCTGCGGGGCGCACGACCCGGCAGCGCTGCGCCCGCCGTCGTCCGGCGAGGTGGCGCGGGTGATCGGCTCCGGCGTCGTCCGGACGGTCACGATCGCCCCCGAACTGCCCGGCGGTCTCGACGCGGTCGCCCGGCTCGCCGTTGCCGGGGTGGTACCCGCGGTCGGGCACACGGAGGCGCCCTACGACGTCGTGCGGGCGGCGGTGGACGCCGGTGCGCGGACGGCGACCCACCTGCTCAACGCCATGCCGGCACCGACCGGACGCGACCCGGGGCCGGTGCTGGCGCTGCTGGAGGACGGGCGGGTGACGGTCGAGCTCATCGCCGACGGCGTGCACCTGCACCCGGCGTGGGAGCGGCACGTGCTGGAGGTGGCCGGCCCCGGCCGGGTCGCGCTGGTCACCGATGCGATGGCCGGCGCGGGGATGTCGGACGGTCGGTACGACCTCGGCGGCCTGGACGTGACCGTGGCCGGCGGGGTCGCCCGGCTCACCGACGGCGGCGCGCTGGCCGGCGGGACGGCGACCTCGGCGCAGCTGTTCCGTCGCGCGGTGGCCGAGCTGGGGCTCTCCCCGGTCGAGGCCGCGCGGGTCACCGCGACCACCCCGGCGGCCGCGCTGGGCCTCGCCGACGTCGGAGTGCTGCGCGCCGGGTCGCGGGCCGACGTCGTGCTGCTGGACGCCGCGTGCGAGGTGCGCGGGGTGCTGCGTGCGGGCGAGTGGGTGACCGCGCCGTCCTGACGGGTGGAGCGTCTCAGCCGTGGGAGATCGGCGATCTCTCCGGGAAGACACCGGAGTGCCCCGGCCGGCAGGGTCGCCGGCCGGGGCACGTCCGCGGTCAGGCGGTCAGGCGACCCGGCGGGCGCCCGCGAAGCTCGGGAACGAGTCGACCTTGGTCACGTGCACCGCGGTCCCGGGCTTGGGTGAGTGCACCATCTGGCCGTTGCCGATGTACATGCCGACGTGCGAGACCGGGCTGTAGAAGAACACCAGGTCACCCGGCTGGAGGTTGGCCTTCGACACCGGGGCGCCGAAGGTCGACTGCGCCTTCGAGGTACGCGGGATCGAGATGCCGGCGGCCTTGTAGCTGAAGCTGGTCAGCCCCGAGCAGTCGAAGGAGTTGGGGCCGGTGGCGCCCCACGAGTACGGGTCGCCCACCTGGGCGAGCGCCGTGTCGACGGCCTTCTGCGCGGCGCCGTTGGGAGCGGCCGCCGGCGCGACGGCCGAAACAGATGCAGTTGGGGCCACGGTGTGCGCGGAGGCCGGCAGGGGGGCGAGAACGAGACCGGCACCAGCGAGGGCGGTGACGGCGAGGCCGCGGAACGAGCGGCGCGAGAGGGTCGTGCGGGCAGTCGTCATCGACGACGGGTCTCCTGTTCTCCACGACCGCCTACCGGGTTAGCTGACGGGTTCGGACGGGGGAGTCGCCCGGCGCGACGGATCGCGCTTCACCCCAGTGCTGCGGTGGGTCCCCGGTCCGCGCACCGGTCGGTGACCGGCACACGGTTCGGCGGCGTCCGGCGGGTGTCGCCAGGCAGGCGACGGAGGGCCCTACGGACGGCGGGAACGGTAGGTGCGGTCTTCCCGCTTCGCCAAAGTCGACCGGGCCCCCCGGACGGTCACCCGTACCGGACCGCGACACGCCACGTCGACCAGCGCGGACGCGCACCGTGGACCAAAGTCCCTGGTGCGAACGTGCAGGTCAGCGGGCTGTCAAAAAGTTCAACCAGATCCGGAGCGTCCGAACATGAGGTAACGGTGAGATAACGGTCCGCCGCCGATCCCGTGGTGCGGTTGGACCGCTTCGGCATCGGGCAGGAGTACCCGGAACCGGATCGACGAGGGGACGAGGACATGGCTGGCATGTTGAGGAAGGTCCTGGCGTCGGGGCTCGCGGCGAAGGTGCTCCAGGAGGCCCGCAAGCCGCAGAACCAGGCCAAGATCAAGGACTTCATCGCCAAGATGGGCGAGCAGAACAAGAAGCAGGGCGGCGGCCGGGGCTACGGCCGCGGCCCCGTGCGCTGAGCACGTCCCGCTGACGGCACGGCGACCCCCGCTCGCACCGAGCGGGGGTCGCCGTCATGCTCTGGAGCCGTGCTGCGCATCGCCGTCCTCGACGACTTCCAGTCCGTCGCCGCCGACTTCGCCGACTGGTCGAGCCTCCCGGAGGAGGCCGACGCCGTCAGCTTCGCCGACCACCTCGATGACGAGGACGCCGTCGCCGAGCGGCTGGCCGGGTTCGACGTCGTCGTCGCCATGCGCGAGCGCACTCCGTTCCCGCGCAGCCTGCTCGAACGGCTCCCGCGGCTGCGACTGCTGGTCACCACCGGTGCGCGCAACGCCGCCATCGACCTCGCCGCGGCCGCCGACCGCGGGGTGACCGTCTGCGGCACCGGCGCCCACCCCACCGGCACCGTCGAGCTGACCTGGGCGCTGATCCTGGCCGTCGCCCGGCACGTTCCCGAGGAGGACGCCGGGGTGCGGGCCGGGGGCTGGCAGCGCACCGTCGGCACCGACCTCGCCGGCGCCACCCTCGGGGTGGTCGGCCTCGGCCGGCTCGGCACCCGGGTGGCGCGGATCGGCCAGGCGTTCGGCATGGACGTCGTCGCCTGGAGCCAGAACCTCACCGACGAGCGCGCCGCCGAGACCGGCGTCCGCCGGGTGGACCGCGACGAGCTGTTCGCCACCGCCGACGTCGTCACCGTCCACCTCGTGCTCTCCGACCGCACCCGCGGGCTGGTCGGCCGTGACGAGCTCGCCGCCATGAGGCCCGGCGCGATCCTGGTCAACACCTCGCGCGGGCCGATCGTCGACGACGCCGCGCTGCTCGCCGCGCTGCACGAGGGCCGCCTCGGCGGCGCCGGACTCGACGTCTACGACCGCGAGCCGCTGCCCGCCGACTCGCCGCTGCGCAGCGCGCCGCGCACCGTGCTCACCCCGCACCTGGGCTACGTCACCCGCGACACCTACACGGTCTTCTACCGCGAGGCCGTCGAGGACGTCGCCGCCTTCCTCCGCGGCGAGCCGGTGCGCGTGCTCCGCCCCGTGTGACCCGGGGGTGCCGGGCGACCGACGCCGGGACGCAACGGTCGGTGCCGGTCGAGCCGCCGGCTCGCGGCACCGTCCCCGGAGAGTCCGGACACGCGAGCGAGGGAGTCACACATGGGACTGTCCAGCGGAGCCATCGAGGCCGGCGTGGCCGCGGAGGTCATCGAGGAAGGCCGCAAGCCGCAGAACCAGCGCAGGATCACGGACCTCCTCTCGGGTCTGACCAGCAAGGAGAACGGCGGCGCCGCCGGGGGCCGGGGCACCGGCCGGGTCCGAGACCCGCGCACGACGGGGCGACCCGCGCCTGCCCGGCGCGGGTCGCGCCGTCGTCTGCCGGCACCCGGGCGTCACGGGCGGCCGGCGTGCGGGACGTCGACCTCGGTCGCCAGCAGCACCGCCTCGCGCACCGGCGCGCGGTTGTGCTCGTAGAAGTCCGGCGCGCAGCACACCAGCAGCGTGCGGCCGTGGTCCCCGCCGAGCATGCAGGCGAAGACGCCGAGTCCCCCGGGCGCACGGACCTCGTCGGTGACCGCCCCGCCCTCGGCGACCCGCACCACCCGGCCGCCGACCGCGTCGGCCGCCCAGACGTGCCCCTCGGCGTCCAGCGTGCAGCCGTCGGGCGCGACGACCAGCTGGCCGAGCACCTCCTCGGTGGTCCGGCC
>DASQNB010000721.1:0-1779 GCA_035645175.1 Geodermatophilus sp. | reverse complement strand
GAGCGCCTCGAGGGTCATGCTGGTCAGCTGCACGCTCACCACCTGCCACCCCTCGAGGGAACCGTCCTCGAGGGGGTTGGTGGCGTAGCCGACCTTGGCCAGGTTGCGCGGGGTGAACTCGTCGGAGTCGACGATCAGCAGCCCACCGCCGGGCAGGTCGGAGAGGTTGGCCTTGAGTGCGGCCGGGTTCATCGCGACCAGCACGTCCGGGGCGTCGCCCGGCGTCATGATGTCGTGGTCGGCGAAGTGCAGCTGGAAGGAGCTGACGCCCGGCAGGGTCCCCGTCGGCGCGCGGATCTCGGCGGGGAAGTTGGGCAGCGTCGAGAGGTCGTTGCCGAAGGACGCCGTCTCGCTGGTGAACCGGTTGCCGGTGAGCTGCATGCCGTCGCCGGAGTCACCGGCGAGCCGGATGACGACGCGGTCGAGCTCGACGACGCTCTTGACGAGGCCACCGGGTGCCGAGGACCCCGCCGTGCTCGTGCCGACGTGCGGGTCGGTCGTGGTCATGTGTGCTGCACCTCCACCGGCCGAGGTTACGTGGACGTCACGGTCCACGGACCTGTGAGCCGGACGACAGTGGGGACGCCGCAGTCCCCGGTACCTGCCCGTCGCAACCGGGCCGGGGGCGGCCCCATTCCGTGAGCGCGGTCGCACCTGGTCGGCGGCGGGGAACGGCCTCCCGGGGCACCGCGTTGGTCGGGACGTGCAGCGCTGGAGCAACGGACTGAAGACCGCGGTGCTCCTGGGCCTGATGGGCGGGGTCATCCTGGCCGCCGGCGCCCTCGTCGGCGGCCGGAGCGGCCTGCTCGTCGCCCTGGTCATCGCGCTGGCGGTCAACGGTTTCGCCTACTTCAACTCCGACAAGCTCGCCCTCCGGGCGATGCGGGCCTTCCCGGTGACCGAGACGCAGGCACCGCAGCTCTACGCGATGGTGCGCGAGCTGGCCACCGAGGCGCGGCAGCCGATGCCGCGCCTCTACGTCAGCCCCACGAACCAGCCCAACGCCTTCGCGACCGGCCGCAACCCGCGCAACGCGGCCGTCTGCGTCACCCAGGGGATCCTCGAGCTGCTGGACCGGCGGGAGCTGCGGGGCGTGCTCGCGCACGAGCTGTCGCACGTCTACAACCGCGACATCCTGATCAGCTCCGTCGCCGGGGCCATGGCGACCGTGGTCACCTACCTGGCGCACATGGCGATGTTCGCCTCGCTGTTCGGGGGACGGTCCGAGGACGACCGCGGCGGCGGCAACGCGCTCGGTGGGCTGCTGCTCGTGTTCCTCGGCCCCCTGGCGGCCGGGCTGATCCGGATGGCGGTCAGCCGCAGCCGGGAGTACCAGGCCGATGCGTCGGGCGCCCACCTGTCGCACGATCCGCTGGCCCTGGCCAGCGCGCTGCGCAAGATCGCGCAGGGCACGGCGGCCCGCCCGCTCCCGCAGGACGACCGGCTGGTGACCCAGAGCCACCTGATGATCGCCAACCCGTTCCGCGGCCAGGGTCTGGCGTCGGTGTTCGCCACCCACCCGCCGATGCCCGAGCGCATCGCCCGGCTGGAGCAGATGGCCCGGGAGCTCGGCCAGCGCTGAAGAAGGACCCTCTCGTGGCGGAAGGACGCTCGGGGCGGGACCAGGGAGGCGGCCGGGGGGCCATCCCGACGCTCGGGGACGCCGAGGAGCGGGCCGGCCGGTCCACGGCACCGCTGCGACTTCCGGTCACGACCGGTCTCGATCGTGGTACAACACCGCGCCCCCTGTGTTGATCATCCGGAGGCGCCGGCTGGACC
>DASQNB010000720.1:0-2244 GCA_035645175.1 Geodermatophilus sp. | reverse complement strand
CCACCGCCGGGGACCGCGGCGAGCGCTGCGGGAGCAGAGGAGGACGCTGACGTGAGCGACCAGAGCAAGGGCTCCCAGGGTCAGCTCTTCAGCGACGCTGCCGTGGGCGCGCCGTCCTACGACGAGGTCGACAGCGACCTCGTCGGGTACCGCGGCCCGACGGCGTGTGCCGCTGCCGGCATCACCTACAGGCAGCTCGACTACTGGGCCCGTACCGGCCTGGTCGCCCCGTCGGTGCGCAGCGCCACCGGCTCGGGCACCCAGCGGCTGTACTCCTTCCGCGACATCCTGGTGCTCAAGGTCGTCAAGCGGCTGCTGGACACCGGCGTCTCGCTGCAGAACATCCGCAAGGCCGTCGACCACCTGCGCAACCGCGGCATCAAGGACCTCGCCAACGTCACGTTGTTCTCCGACGGTGCCACGGTGTACGAGTGCACCTCCGCCGAGGAGGTCGTCGACCTGCTGGCCGGTGGCCAGGGCGTCTTCGGCATCGCCGTCTCCGGCGCGCTGCGCGAGCTGTCCGGCGAGCTCGCCGAGCTGCCCGCCGAGCGCATCGACGGCGCCCCGCTGCACCCGGCGGACGACGAGCTGTCCCAGCGCCGCCGTCGCCGCGCCGCGGTCTAGCGAGGACGTCGTCGACGAGGGCACCCGCGGAAGCGGGTGCCCTCACGTCGTTCCGGCGGATCGCCGAACTCGCACGGACACGCGACCAACAGGCGTACGAGATCGGCGATCTCGCCGCATGGAAGGGCGCTGGTAGCGTCGATGTAATGGCGGACCGTGCCCCTGAGCCCCTCCCCGCACTCGCCGCGCTGGACCCCGCCGGGTCCTTCGCCGCCCGGCACATCGGTCCGCGACCCGACGAGACCGCGGCGATGCTGGCCGCCGTCGGCCACCCGACGCTGGAGTCCCTGGTCGACGCGTGCGTGCCCGAGGGCGTCCGCGACCGCGCGCCGCTGGACCTGCCGGCCGCCGCCGACGAGTCCACCGTGCTGCGTCTGCTGCGCGAGCGGGCCGAGGCCAACGAGGTCTTCACCTCGATGATCGGCCTGGGCTACTCGGGCACGGTCACCCCGGCGGTCATCCAGCGCACCATCTTGGAGAACCCCGCCTGGTACACCGCCTACACGCCCTACCAGCCCGAGATCAGCCAGGGTCGGCTCGAGGCACTGATCAACTTCCAGACGACGGTCGCCGACCTCACCGGCCTGCCCGTCGCCGGCGCCTCCATGCTCGACGAGGCCACCGCCGCGGCCGAGGCGATGACGCTGGTCCGCCGGGCCGGGCGCGCGAAGGCGGACGCCGTCTTCGTCGTCGACGAGGACACGCTGCCGCAGACCCTCGCCGTCCTGCGCACCCGGGCCGAGCCGCTCGGCATCGGGCTGCACGTCACCGACCTGTCCGCCGGCTGGCCCTCCGACCTGCCCGAGGCCGGGGCGTTCGGCGTGCTGCTGTCCTACCCGGGCGCCAGCGGCGCCGTCCGCGACCACCGGGCCCTGGCCGCTGCCGCGCACGAGGCCGGCGCCGCCGTCGTCGTCGCCGCCGACCTGCTCGCGCTCACCCTGCTCGAGGCGCCGGGGGAGTGGGGTGCCGACGTCGCCTGCGGCAGCTCCCAGCGCTTCGGCGTCCCCATGGGCTACGGCGGGCCGCACGCCGGCTACCTGTCGGTGCGCGAGGGCCTGGCCCGGCAGCTGCCCGGCCGGCTGGTCGGCGTCTCGGTGGACGCCGACGGCGACGTCGCCTACCGGCTGGCCCTGCAGACCCGCGAGCAGCACATCCGCCGGGAGAAGGCGACGAGCAACATCTGCACCGCGCAGGTGCTGCTCGCCGTCATGGCCGGCGCCTACGCCGTCTACCACGGCGCGGAGGGGCTGACCGCGATCGCCGCCCGGGTGCACCGCAGCGCGCAGACCCTCGCCGGCTGGCTGCGCGCCGGGGGAGTGGACGTCGTCCACGACCGGTTCTTCGACACCGTGCAGGCCCGCGTGCCCGGCCGGGCCGCCGCGGTGGTCGCCGCCGCCGCGCAGCGGCGCATCAACCTGCGCCTGGTCGACGGCGACACCGTCGCCGTCGCCTGCGACGAGACCACCACGCCCGAGGTGCTGCGCCAGGTGGCCGGGGCCTTCAGTGTCCCGGCGGACAGCACCCCCGACGGTAGGGCCCGGCTGGACGACGGCGGCGCCGACGCGTTGCCCGCGGAGCTGCGGCGGACGACGCCGTTCCTCACCCACCCGGTCTTCTCCG
>DASQNB010000719.1:0-2165 GCA_035645175.1 Geodermatophilus sp. | reverse complement strand
CGGATCGACGGCAGCGAGGTCGGCTACGTCAACGCCCACGGGTCGGGGACCAAGCAGAACGACCGCCACGAGACCGCCGCCGTCAAGCTGAGCCTCGGCGAGACCGCCTACAAGGTGCCCATGAGCTCGCTCAAGTCGATGGTCGGGCACTCGCTGGGTGCCATCGGCTCGATCGAGATCGCCGCCACGGCGCTCGCCGTGCAGCGGCAGGTCGTCCCGCCGACGGCCAACTACGAGGTCCCCGACCCCGAGTGCGACCTGGACTACGTGCCGAAGACCGCCCGCGACCACAAGGTCGACGTCGCCGTCTCGGTGGGCAGCGGGTTCGGCGGTTTCCAGTCGGCCATCGTGCTCGCCAAGCCCGATCGGAGGCCCGCATGACCGACGCGACCGTCGTCAGCGAGGAGGGCGTGGTCACCGAGGTGGCCGGCTTCGCCCGGGATACCGCCCCCACGGGTCGGGCGATCACCGCTCCCCCGCGGGGGACCACCCGGCTGCTGGTCACCGGCATCGGCGTCGTCGCCCCCAGCGGCATCGGCGTCGAGGAGCACTGGCAGTCCCTGCTGCGCGGGGAGCTGGCGGTGCGCCCCATCGAGGGCTTCGACGCCGCGCAGTACGGGGTGACCGTCGCCGGGCAGGTGCAGGGCTTCGACCCCGAGCAGTACATCGCCCCACAGCTCAAGGTGCAGACCGACCGGTGGTCGTGGATGTCGCTGGCCGCGGCGACGCTGGCCGCCGAGGACGCCGGCTACATCCCGCCGGAAGAGGCCTACGCCACCTCGGTGTTCCTCGCCGCCGGCTCCGGCGGCAACGAGTTCAGCCAGCACGAGATCCAGAGGCTGTGGGCCAAGGGCCCGCGGTCGGTGGGCGCCTACCAGTCCATCGCCTGGTTCTACGCGGCCAGCACCGGCCAGGTGTCGATCCGCGACGGCTACAAGGGCCCCTCCGGCGTGGTCGTCAGCGAGGGCGCCGGCGGGCTGGACAGCATCGGCTGGGCGCGGCGGGTGGCGCGCCGCGGCACCCCGGCGGTGCTGGTGGGCGGCACCGAGGCCGGCGTGACGCCCTACGCGCTGCTGTGCCAGGTCACCAGCGGGCGGCTGTCGACCGCCCCGCGCCCCGAGGACGCCTACAAGCCGTTCGACCGGCGGGCCAACGGCCACGCCATCGGCGAGGGCGGCGCGATCCTGCTGCTCGAGGAGGCAGACGCCGCGCGGGCCCGCGGTGCCGAGAAGATCTGGGGCGAGGTGGTCGGCTACGCCGCGACCCACGACGCGCACCACCACGAGGACCCCGCACCCGACGCGACCCAGTACACGCGTGCCATCCGGCTCGCACTCGGCGACGCGGGCGTGACGCCCGACGAGGTGGGCCTGGTCGTCGCCGACGGCGCGGGCGTGCCCGAGCTCGACGCGCTGGAGGCCCAGGCCATCACCGCGGTGTTCGGCGAGCGCGGTGTGCCGGTGACCGCCCCGTCGTCCTGGACCGGCCGGCTCATGGCCGGCGGGTCGGCGCTCAACGTGGCGACCGCCCTGCTGGCGATGCGCGACGGGCTGCTGCCCCCCACCGGCAACGTCGAGGAGCCGGTGGAGGAGTACGGGCTGGACCTGGTGCGCGAGACGCGGGAGCAGGACCTCGACGTCGTCGTCGTCCTGGCCCGGGGCTTCGGGGGCTTCAACAGCGCCCTCGTGCTGCGCCGGCACCGCCAGGAGGAGACGTCGTGACGGCGCCGGGGACCGCGGCAGGGGTGCGGACGATCCTGCGCATGCGGACCCGCGAGGGCTGCGAGGCCGAGTTCGAGGCGGCCTGGCGCCGGGCCGCCGTCGAGATCAGCCGGGTCCCGGGCAACCGGCAGCAGGAGCTGATCCGCGACGCCGACGACCCGCGCACCTTCCTGATCACCAGCGACTGGACCGACCGGGCCGCCGTCGACGCCTTCGGCCGCAGCAGCGCCCGTGACTCGCTCACCGCGGCGCTGCGCGACCTGCGGGAGGACGCGGCCCGGAACACCTACGAGGTGCTGGCGGTCATCCCGGGCGGGCAGGGTCCGCAGGAGGGGACGGCATGACGGCAGCACGGGGGGACGGCGGCCGGGCGGCCGTGCGGACCATGCTGCGGATGCGCGCGCGGGAGGGCTGCGAGGCGGAGTTCGAGGCCGCCTGGCACCG
>DASQNB010000718.1:0-5245 GCA_035645175.1 Geodermatophilus sp. | reverse complement strand
TAGGCCTGATCGGCTACGCCTTCATGGGCGCCGCGCACTCGCACGCCTGGCGCACTGCCCCCCACTTCTTCGACCTGCCGATGCGGCCGGAGCTCACCGTGCTGGCCGGCCGGGACGCCGTCCGCGTCGCCGACGCCGCCGGACGGCTGGGCTGGACGTCGACCGAGACCGACTGGCGCCGCGTGCTCGAGCGTGACGACGTCGGCCTCGTGGACGTCTGCACGCCCGGCGACACCCACGCCGAGATCGCGATCGCCGCGCTCGAGGCGGGCAAGCACGTGCTGTGCGAGAAGCCACTGGCCAACACGGTGGCCGAGGCCGAGGCGATGGCCGAGGCCGCCGCCTGCGCCGCGGCCCGCGGCGTGCGGTCGATGGTCGGCTTCACCTACCGCCGGGTCCCGGCGATCGGTCTCGCCCGGCAGCTGGTGGCCGAGGGCCGGCTCGGCGACATCCGGCACGTGCGCGCGCAGTACCTGCAGGACTGGATCGCCGACCCCCAGGTGCCGATGTCGTGGCGGCTGGAGAAGGACAAGGCCGGCTCGGGCGCGCTCGGCGACATCGGCGCGCACATCGTCGACCTCGCGCAGCACATCACCGGGCAGCGGCTCACCGGGGTCAGCGCGCTGCTGGAGACCTTCGTCGAGGAGCGGCCGCTGCCGGCCTCGGAGGGCTCGCTGTCCGGCGTCGCCGGCCAGGGCACCGGCACGGTCACCGTGGACGACGCCGCCGTCTTCCTCGGCCGCTTCGACGGCGGGGCGCTGGCCACGTTCGAGGCGACCCGGTTCGCCCTCGGCCGGAAGAACGCCATCCGCATCGAGGTCAACGGCTCACGCGGCAGCCTGGCCTTCGACTTCGAGGACATGAACGTCCTGCACTTCTACGACGGCGACGAGCCGGCCGAGACCGCGGGCTTCCGCCGCATCGTCGTCACCGAGCCCGAGCACCCCTACGTCGGCGCCTGGTGGCCGGCCGGGCACGGGCTGGGCTACGAGCACGGCTTCACCCACCAGGTCGTCGACCTGGTCACCGCCATCGCCAAGGGCGAGGACCCGACGCCGTCCTTCGCCGACGGGCTGCAGGTGCAGCGGGTGCTCGACGCCGTCGAGCGCAGCGCCGCCGCCCGCTCCGTGTGGACCGAGATCTGAGAGGAGCAACGATGCCCCGCCCCGTCACCCTGTTCACCGGCCAGTGGGCCGACCTGCCGTTCGAGGAGGTGTGCCGGCTCGCCTCCGAGTGGGGCTACGACGGCCTGGAGATCGCCTGCTGGGGCGACCACCTCGACGTCGAGCGCGCCGCGACCGACGACTCCTACGTCGCCGACCGCAGGGCACTGCTGGACAAGCACGGCCTGTCGGTGTTCGCCATCTCCAACCACCTCAACGGCCAGGCCGTCTGCGACGACCCGATCGACGAGCGGCACCGCGGCATGGTGCACCCGCGCGTGTGGGGGGACGGCGACCCCGAGGGCGTCCGGCAGCGGGCGGCCGAGGAGATGAGGACGACCGCGCGCGCGGCCGCTCGGCTCGGCGTGGACGTCGTCGTCGGCTTCACCGGCTCGGCGATCTGGAAGACCGTGGCGATGTTCCCGCCGGTGCCCGAGTCGATGGTCGAGGCCGGCTACGCCGACTTCGCCGCGCGCTGGAACCCGATCCTCGACGTGTTCGACGAGGTCGGCGTCCGGTTCGCCCACGAGGTGCACCCGTCGGAGATCGCCTACGACTACTGGACGACGGTGCGCGCCATGGAGGCCATCGGCCACCGGGAGGCGTTCGGGCTCAACTGGGACCCCAGCCACTTCGTCTGGCAGGACCTCGACCCGGTCGGCTTCCTCTGGGACTTCCGCGACCGGATCTACCACGTGGACTGCAAGGACGCGAAGAAGCAGGTGGGCAACGGCCGCAACGGCCGGATGGGCTCGCACCTGCCCTGGGCCGACCCGCGCCGCGGCTGGGACTTCGTGTCCACCGGCCACGGCGACGTCCCGTGGGAGGCCTGCTTCCGGATGCTCAACACGATCGGCTACGACGGGCCGATCTCGATCGAGTGGGAGGACGCCGGCATGGACCGCCTGGTCGGCGCCCCCGAGGCCCTGGAGTTCGTCCGGCGGCTGGCCTTCGACCCACCGGCCGCGGCCTTCGACGCGGCCTTCGCCAGCGGCGGCTGAAGAAGGACCCCGTCCCCCCACCCTGAGCCGGCGAAGGGTGGGCAGGACGGGGTCCTTCCACGAGGGGTGGGGAAGAGGGGGTCCTCCTTCAGGCGCCGACCGTGACCGGCTCCTCCATGCCGGCCGCGCGGTGGGCGCCGACCGAGCAGTAGAAGACGTAGTCGCCGGGCGTGAGCTCGACCTCGAGGGTGGTCGACTCGCCGGGCTGGAGGACCTCGGTGCCGGCGACGTCGCTGCCGGCCTCCTCGATCACGAAGTCGTGCGGCATGTCGCCGGTGTTGGTCACCTCGAAGGTGTACGTGCCGGCGGTGAAGGAGTCCTCGGAGAGCTCGATGAACATCTCGCCCTCGGTGACGGCGACCGTCTCGCTCTCGGCCTCCGCGGGCGAGCTCGAGGCGGGCGCCGGAGCCGGGGTGCTCGCCTCCGCACTGCTCGAGGGGGCCGCCTCCGCGCTGGTCGTGGGGGCGGCCTCCGCGCTGCTCGTGGGAGCCGCGTCGGTGGTGCCGGCAGCGTCGTCGTCCGAGGAGCACCCGGCGAGCAGGCCGACCCCGAGGGCGAGGACGAGGGTGGCGGCGCGGCGGGGGGCGTGGGTGGGGCCGGGCAGGTGGGACACGGAGCACTCCTCGGGGCCGACGGCGACGCCGCCCCGACGGCGGTTCCCCGTTGCCCGAGATGGTGCAACGCTCATGCACCCCGTGGGAACCCCCCGTCCCAGAGGTCAGGACGGCGCGGGCACTCCGACCCCGCTCCGGCACCACGCCACGACGCCGGCGAGCGGGTCCGTGTCGACCGGACGGCGGTGACGGGCTGGTGACCGAGCTGTGCGCCGTCCTGGCTGCGCGGCCGGCGGTCGAGCCCGACGGCGTCCGCCGGCATCGGGCTCGACCGCCAGGTGTTCCCGCCGGGGTGGGGCACGGGGGCCGGGGAGTCCCTCGCCGGCCCCTGTCGATCAGGCGGCGCGCCTGGTCGCCTTCTCGGTGGCCTTGGCCACCTCCCTGTTCGCCTTGGCGAGCGTCTTGGCGGCCTTGCGCACGCGCTGCGGCCCCCGGTCGATGGTGCCGCGGGTCAGCAGGCCCACGCCGATGCCGAGCAGCCACACGTCCTTGGCCACCGACAGCCCCTCCTGGGTCGGGGCGAGGCTGCCCGGCTTCCGCATCCCGGGGGTGTTCAGGTAGAGCCCGAGCAGCCCCCCGGAGAAGGCGGTCAGCGCCGCACCGGCCACCGCGGTGGGCACGAACGGCGTCAGCAGCGCGGCCCCGATGGCGATCTCCCCGTAGGACAGCGTCTTGACGAACGTCTTCGGGTCGACGTCCTTGAGGAACGGGTAGGTCCCGGAGGCGAAACCGTGTAGGCCGGCCGCGGTGCCCTCGTCGGCGCCGCGCTTGCCCAGGCCACTGTTGAGGATGAACGCTCCGGCCGAGATACGGGGACCGATCTCGGACAGGGTGATGGGCAGACGCATGGTGCTCCTCGCTGATCGGGTCGGACAGGGCCCGTCCTGACCCTGGTCGAGGGCTCCAGTGCCCACCGCCCCGGCCGTCAACCGTCGGTCGCCGGTCAGCGGCCCCCGCGGCGGGAGCGCCCGCTGAAGGTGGAGGCCGAGTGGGTGCCGGCCCGCGCTGCCAGCTCGGCCCGGGTGCGCGCCGGACCCGACGAGCGGCCCTGGCCGCGGGAGGACGCCGTCGTCCCGCCGCCGGCCGGGGTGCCCGCCTGGGCGCCGGTGCGACCGGACCCGCCGGCCGGGCGGCGGCGCCGGCCGCCGCCCTGGCCCTGCGGCTGGGGCTCCGGCGCGGGCGCCGGCTCGACGTGCGGCGCGGCCGGGCCGGTCAGCTCGGTGATCTCCGTGGCACCGGGGCGCACGGCGCTCACCGTGGGGGTGATGCCGGCCTGCCGGGTCAGCAGCCGCACCTCTCCGGCCTGGTCCGGGGTGGAGACGGTCACCACGGTGCCGCCGGCACCGGCCCGGGCGGTGCGGCCCGAGCGGTGCAGGTAGGCCTTGTGCTCGGCCGGCGGGTCGACGTGGACGACGATGGCGACGTCGTCCACGTGGATGCCGCGGGCGGCGATGTCGGTGGCGACCAGCACCCGGGTGCTGCCGTTGCTGAACGCCTCGAGGTTGCGCTCGCGGGCGTTCTGGCTGAGGTTGCCGTGCAGGTCCACGGCCGGGACCCCGGACGCGGTCAGCTGCTTGGCCAGCTTCTTGGCCTGGTGCTTGGTGCGGGTGAACAGCACGCTGCGGCCCAGCCCGGAGGCCAGCTCGCGGACGACGGCCGGCTTGTCGGCGGCCTCGACCCGGAACACGTGGTGCGTCATGGTCGACACGGGCGCGACGGCCGGGTCGACCGAGTGCGTGCTGGGGCTGCTCAGGTAGCGCTTGACCAGCACGTCGACGCCGTTGTCCAGGGTGGCCGAGAACAGCAGCCGCTGGCCGGCCTTCGGGGTCCGGTCCATCAGCCGCTTGACGCCGGGCAGGAAGCCCAGGTCGGCCATGTGGTCGGCCTCGTCGAGGATGGTGATCTCCACGGCGCCGAGGTCGGCGTGGCCCTGGCCGATGAGGTCCTCCAGCCGGCCGGGGCAGGCGATGAGGACGTCGAGGCCGGCGGCCAGCGCCTGCACCTGGGGGTTCTGCCCGACGCCGCCGAAGACGACGGCGGTCCGCATGCCCAGCGCACGGGCCAGCGGGTCGACCACGGCGGCGACCTGGTTGGCCAGCTCCCGGGTCGGCACCAGGATCAGCGACCGCGGCCGCCGGGGCTGCCGGCGGCTGTCGGAGGCGGCCAGCCGGGCGACCAGCGGCAGGCTGAAGGCCAGGGTCTTGCCCGAGCCGGTGCGCCCGCGGCCGAGCACGTCGCGGCCCGCGAGGGTGTCGGGCAGCGTGGCGACCTGGATCGGGAACGGCGCGGTGATGCCGCTGGCGGTCAGCACCTCGACCAGCGGGGCGGGCACGCCGAGGTCGGCGAAGGTGGTGTCGGTGGGCAGCACGGTGGCCTCGTCCCCGACCGGGACGACGGGCCCGGTGGCCGGTGCGGTCGCCGGGGCCGGCTGCTGCTCGCTCTGCTAGGTGGTGGCGGCGGTGGTGGG
>DASQNB010000717.1:0-4004 GCA_035645175.1 Geodermatophilus sp. | reverse complement strand
CCGGACGGTGCCGACGACGGCGGGCGTCGGCACGGGGTCGAACGGCGCGCGGTCCTGTGCGCACACCGTCCCCGCCGGCGGGGTGGCCCCGGTGAGCAGGTACTGCGTGGTCACCGAGGTCGCGCAGGTGCTCGTGGCGAGCGAGGTGTGCCCGACGCCGTCGACGGTCAGCAGGGTGCTGTTCGGCAGCAGGTCGTCCACCACCACCGCGTTGCGGTAGGGGGTGCCGGGGTCGTACAGGTTGCCGATGACCAGCACCGGATTGCGGGTCCAGGTGTCCCACGGCCCGGTGTGGCGCTCGGTCGCGCGACCCGACCACAGCGCGCAGACGAGCCCGACGTAGGCCCACCGGGAGCCCACGTACGGCGCCGTCGTGGCGTCCAGTGCGCGCCCCACCTCCCCGTAGCGGTACGGGTCGCGCGGGTTGTCGGTGTCGCCGCAGCTGATCGCGGCGTTGGCGTCGGGGTAGTTCTGGTAGTCCTGCGGCGTCGGCGTCGGCTGCGGCATGGCCTCCAGGACAGCGGCGACACCGGCGCCGTCCCCGAGGTACGCCGCCTGCAGCAGCTGGCCGAGGACCGGCCACGTGCTCGCGTCGTAGAGCAGGCTCACGGTCACCGTGACCAGCGTCGAGTAGGTCAGCGGTTGCGCCGGCCGGTCGGGCACCGGGACCAGCAGCGGGGTGGTGCGCAGCCGGGCGGCGAGCTCGGCGTACTTCTGTCCCGGTTCCCCGTCGGCGGCGAAGGCGCACTGCTGCGGTCCGGCCTGCGCGCACTGCGCGAGGAACCGGTCCAGGGTCTCGGTGCTGCCCACCTCACCGCGCGCGCGGATCCAGCTGATGGTGTCGGGCGGGCCGCTGGCCCAGGCGGGGTCCACCGCGCCGTCGAGCACCAGGGCGCCGGTACGCGTGGGGAAGGTGTTGGCGAGCACCTGGCCCAGGAAGGTGCCGTAGGACAGGCCGTAGAGGTTGATCCGCTGATCCCCCATCGCCGCGCGCAGCACGTCCAGGTCGCGGGCGAACTGCAGGGTGCCGACGTGGTCGAGCAGGTCCCCGTTGCGTGCCCGGCACTCCTCCGCGAACGCGCGCGCCTGCGCGATCGCCTGCTCCTCCTGGACCCGGTCGGTGGGGAAGTCGACCAGCGTGGCGTAGGGCAGGGCGGCCTGCTCGGCGGTGCTGCCCGTACAGCGCACCGGCTGGCTCGCGCCGGTCCCGCGGGGGTCGACGCCGACCAGGTCGTAGCGCGCGAGCACCTCCGGCGGGAACAGCAGCCGGCCCAGCTCGCGCACGGTCCCCGCCGCCGGCCCGCCCGGACCCCCGAAGTTGACGAACAGCGCGCCGATCCGGTTCGCCGGGTCGGCCGCGGGCAGGCGCACCACGTGCAGGCCGAACGTGCGGCCCGTCGGGTCGGCGTAGTCGTACGGGACCTCGACGTCGGCCTGCTGGTAGCCCTCACCGGCGTCGACCCAGGAGATGGACGGCACCGGCACGCCCGGCACGCCACCCGGTGGGGGTTCGCCGGAACCGTCGTGCGATCCCGCGGTGGCAGCGGGCGCTGCCGGAACGGCGGCCGCGACGCCGCCGAGCGGGACGGTGAGCAGCGCGGCGGACGCCGCCGCACAGGCCGCGACTGCGGCACGGCGCCAGCGACGACGGGGCGAGGCGATCGGCATGGGTCCCTCCGGGTCAGCTCGCGCACCTGGCCGTCCGGCCTCGTCCGGCCCTCCCAGGCGAGCACTGTGCCGGTGGGTCCACCGACCGCGGAAGAGCCGGCTGCGCGGCGCCACCGCGGCCGTGCCGCACGAACTGCTGCGCCCGCCGGCTCGCCGGCGTCCGTGTGTTCCGGCCGAGTGCCGGTAGCACAGTGGTAGCAGCGGGAGTGCTACCTGAGTAGCATCACGGCGTGAAGCTCAGTATCAGCCTGTCGGAGGCCGACGTCGCCGCTCTCGACGAACACGTGCGCGCCGCTGGTCTGCCCTCCAGGTCGGCCGCGGTGCAGCGAGCCATCCGCCTGCTGACGCACCGGCAGCTGGAGCAGGACTACGCGGCCGCCTCGCAGGAGTGGGAGGACTCCGGTGACCGCGAGGCCTGGGAGGGCGTGACCGCTGACGGGCTGCGCTGATGCGCCGTGGCGACATCCGGTTGGTCGACCTCGACCCCGTGCGGGGGAGTGAGGCGAGCAAGCGCCGCCCGGTGGTCGTGGTGAGCAACGACCAGGCCAACGCGGTCGCCGAACGGTTGGGCCGGGGCGTGGTCACCGTGGTTCCCCTGACGAGCAACACCGCCCGTGTCTTCCCCTTCCAGGTGTTGCTGACCGCGGAGGACACGGGGCTGCACGTGGACTCCAAGGCCCAGGCCGAGCAGGTCCGGGCCGTGTCGATCGACCGGCTCGGGCCTGCCCTGGGCAGCGTGCCCCTCGCGGCGATGGCCGCTCTGGACGACGCCTTGCGGCTCCACCTGTCGCTGTGACCGGGAGGGGACGGGGGTGGTGAGGGCCTCTTTCAGGCCGCCGGCGGCAGCAGCAGCAGCTTGCCGGTGGTCCGCCGTCCCTCGAGGTCCTCGTGGGCGCGGCGGGCCTCGGCCAGCGGGTACCGGCCGCCGATGCGGACGTCGAGCCGGCCGGCGGCCACCAGGTCCAGGACCGCGCCGGCCCGCTCGCGCAGCATCTGCGGCGTGCGCGTGTAGGTGGCCAGCGTCGGCCGCTGGACGTAGAGCGAGCCGTGCCCGGCGAGGGACTGCACCTCCAGCGGCTCGGGCTGTCCGCTGGCCGCGCCGTACACGATCATCCGGCCGGTGGGCCGCAGCGCGGTCAGCCCCGCGGCGAACGTCGTCCGGCCGACCCCGTCGTAGACCGCCGCGGCGCCCTCGCCGCCGGACAGCTCGCGGACCCGCTCGGCGAAGCCCGCGTAGCCGACGACGACCTCGTCGGCACCGGCGGCCCGCGCGAGCTCGGCCTTCCCCTCGGTCGAGGTGGTGGCCAGCACGTGGCCGCCACGGGCGCGCACCAGCTGGGTGAGCAGCAGCCCGACGCCCCCGGCCGCGCTGTGCACGACCACCCAGTCGCCCTCGGCGACCGGGTACGAGTCGGCGGCGAGGTACTGCGCGGTGCAGCCCTGCAGCATGACGGCGGCGGCCACGTCGAGGGGCACGCCGTCGGGCACCGGGACCAGGTTCTCCCGGGGTGCGGCCACCCGGGCGGCGTAGCTGCCGGGGACGCCGAGCCAGGCGACCCGCTCCCCCGTGCCGACGACGGTGCCCGCACCCTCCGCGCCGACGACCGCGGGGAGGTCGCCGCCGGCGTAGGGCGGGCGGCCCTCGCGCTCGTAGACGTCCCGGAAGTTGACGCCCACAGCCGCGACGTCGACGACCACCGCACCGTCGCCGGGCTCGGGGTCGGGCACCTCGCGGACCGTCAGCACCTCCGGCCCACCCGGCCGCTCGTAGACCACCGCCTGCACGTCGCCTCCCCGTCCTCGGCCGGGCCTCGCGCCTGCCACGGGCCGGAGCCCCACCCTGTCACCCGCGGTCCGGCCCCGCCCGTGGACCAGCGGGCCGCCCCGTCGTTCCACGTGGAACAGGCCTGTTTCGACGGTGTGACGTCCGGCCCGGGCGCTCGCGCCGGCCCGGTGCGTGGGGTTGGATCGACGGCATGTGCGGCCTCTCCGGCGAGATCCGGTTCGACGGCTCCCTGGCCGACACCACCGCCGTGGCGCGGATGGTCGAGTGTCTCGTCCCCCGCGGACCGGACGGCCAGGGTGCCTGGAGCAACGGGCGGGTGGCCTTCGGGCACCGCCGGCTGTCGGTCATCGACCTCTCGGCGGCCGGCAGCCAGCCGATGGTGGACAACGAGCTCGGCCTGACCGCGGTCTTCAACGGCTGCATCTACGACTACCAGGAGCTGCGCGCCGAGCTCGAGGGCCACGGCTACCGCTTCTTCTCCACCAGCGACACCGAGGTGATCCTCAAGGGCTACCACCACTGGGGCACCGACGTCGTCTCGCACCTGCAC
>DASQNB010000716.1:0-1879 GCA_035645175.1 Geodermatophilus sp. | reverse complement strand
TCCCGAGCTCGACGACGCGCCGACCCTCCAGGTCCGACTCCAGCGGCTCCACCGCGGCGATGCGCCCGTCGGTGACCCCGACGCTGCCGGCCTGCTCGTGCCCGGCCGTCACGAGACGGCGGGCACGCAGGACCGTGTCGTACCGGGTCACGAGGCCTCCCGTTGTCGAGGGATGGGGTCCGCGGAGTCGGTCGAGTGCGGCCGAACGGCAGAGAGACGACGAGGGTGCGCCGACATCGGGTGTCGATGACGCTTCCGCCGGACCGGCTGAAGCGATCCGTTGGTGATGGACGCTAGGAGCGCCGATGTCGCCCGGTCAACAGACCTCGGCGCGATATACGCAATACTCTCCGCCCCGGGAAAGGCGTCGCCAACCCCATTTCTCGTATTCGACGTACCTGCCGCTCGCACCAGGTCTGCGCCTCAAGAATGCTCGACCACGCCCGTAAGGTGGACATGCGGTCTGACAGCAGTTGCCGCCGGTGTCCGCGTTGCCGACGACCCGGCTCGCAGCGCCTTTCTGGTCTCGACGGACCAACCGCGCACCTACATCCACTCGACAGAGTCCGCGGGAGAAGTGGTGGTCGCTCGCACCCCGCAGTAGAAGGTCGACTGCTCCATCCTGTTCACCGAGCTGCTGTTGTCGGCGCGCACGGCGTCGCGCAGCGCGCCGGGTTCGGCGCCGCCGGGTTCTGGTGGCCGTCTCCGGTCGCCGTGCCCGCTGACACGGACGTCGACGCCCTTGTCCGGGCCGTCCGCGACGACGTGGACGTCACCGTCGGGATCGGCGAGCGGCCGGGCTGCCGCCCTCCACCGCGCTCTACGGCGACCGGGTCGACGAGGCCGAGCCGGCCGACCAGGACGCGTTGGCCGTGGAGGACCTCGCGCCGTCGGTCATGCCGGGCGTCCCACGTTGCACCCCGACCCCGGCGACGTCCGGCTCACGACGTGCCGAACGAGGCCGTCGATGCTGTCACCCTCCCCGCCCACCGCGCGAGCGGACCTCACGCGACCGGACCTCGATGGGCTCGGCAGGGATCGACGCGACGTGTCCCGGTTCATCCGCGGAGAACCCGTCGACGGGACACCTGGTCCGGCACGGCCGGCCGTCCACCCAGACCGTGTCGATGTCGGCCGGTGAGCCCAGCGCGAACGCCTTGGCCAGTGCGTCCTCCGGGTCCGCCGCATGGCGCAGCGCCACGTCGAGGGTCGTGCCCACGCGGGGCCGCAGCCACACGGCGTCGAAGCGCCGCCCCGCTCCGAGATCACCGACCTCGTCCCGGAGCCCGAGCACGTCGGCTCCGGCGGCGGTTGCGAGGTGCAGCAGGTGGGTCGACGTCAGCTCCGAGCCGTCGTCCCCGAGCAACTGCTGCACGAAGTACGCCTGCAGTCCCTCCTTGAGCAGGCAGAACCCCGTGCCGGCGCCGACGTCGGAGCCGAGCGCCACGCGGACGCCGTGGGCCAGGTGGCGGGCGAGCGGGAAGAGCCCGCTGCCGAGGGCCGCGTTGCTGGTCGGGCAGTGGGCGATGCTCGCGCCCCGCTCGGCCAGGCACGTCAGCTCGTCGTCCGTGGGGTGCACGTTGTGCGCCAGCACACTGCGTCGGCCGATGAGTCCGTGCCGGTCGTAGGTGTCCAGGTACCGGCGGCCGTCGAAGAGCTCGGCGACGGTGGCGATCTCACGGACGTTCTCGTTGACGTGCGAGGTGAACCACGATCCCCCGACGTCGGTGAGCAGCGACGCACACGACTGCAGGAGACCGTCGCCGCACGACAGCGAGAACCGCGGGATGACGGCGTAGCGGTTGGCTCCCACCCCGTGCCAGCGCCGGGCCAGGGCGAGCCCCTCGTCGTAGGCGCGCTGCGGCGTCGTCAGGAGCTC
>DASQNB010000715.1:0-2371 GCA_035645175.1 Geodermatophilus sp. | reverse complement strand
CGGCAGGGCACGCTCCTGGTCAGCAGCCTGGCCCCCACCCGTGCCCTGGCCGACTACGTCGTCGCCACGCGGCTGCTCGACGCCAGTGTCACGCTCGCGCACACCGTGGGGATCGGGCTCTTCCCGGGGATCGCGGCCCTGACCGCCGAGGCACCGCGGGCGGCGCGCCGCCACAGCACGCGGTACCTCGTCGCGGCCCTGGGTCTGTCCGTGCCCCTGGCGGCGCTGGGCGCCTTCGTGGCCGAGCCGGTGACGACCGCGGTCTTCGGGGACCGGTGGCAGTCGGCGGTCCCGGCCGTCCGCGTGCTGGCCCTCATCACCCCGGTCATCCTGCTGGCCTACCTGCTGTGGTTCATGCTGCTGGCGGAGGGCCAGGACAGATGGCTGTGCGCCGGCGCGTCAGCGGGGGCAGCGACCTCGGTGGGAGTGACCGCCGTGCTGCTGGCCGTGGCTCCGGACGCCGCGGCCGGCGCCTGGGGGACCGGTGCCGGTGCCGTCGTCCTCGTGGCCGTGCTGTCGGCGAGGTTCGTCCTGACCCGTCACGACCGGCACGAAGACCCCCAGGACGACCATCGGCGGTGAGAGGCGTGGACGCCGGTACAGCGCCCCGGGCAACCCGACCCGGGGTCGTGCTCGGACCTGCACGCGCCGTCCACGGTCGCGGAGCGACCCACTGGACATGCGGTTGCCTCGCGCCTGACTTAACGTACTCAAGCCGGGTCGTAGCACACCTGATGGTGCGCCAGCGGCTGGACGAGGGGACGTCGGCGCGGCAGGGGGAAGCAGTGAACGAGGATCCGCAGGAGCAGGCTGCCGGCGATATCGGCTTGCTGCGCCGCGCGCAGGACACGGCGGAGTCGGACGCCGGGCAGTCGCAGGCGCAATTGGCGCTTGAGGCTCCGTGGCGCAACCCGGAGCCCTGGTGGCTCCGTGGGGGGGTCCGCCCGTACCTGTTGCTCGGTGACGTCGCAGCCTTCGGAATCGCCACGGCCATCACCGTCCCGAGAAACCCCGTGCACCTCTTGGTCCTGCTGGTGTACGTGCTGGTCTTCTACGTGGCCGGGCTCTACCGGTCCCGGCTCAACCTCTCGCTGCTCGACGACCTGCCCTACATCCTCGCCGCGTCCCTCGTCGGCTTCGCGCTGAAGATGTCACTCATCGCGCTCTTCCCGAGCGTCGACCCGCCGCCGCGTCAGGTCCTCCATGCACTCGTGCTCCTGGCTGCCGTGCTCCTGGTGCGGTGGACCGCCTACACGGTTGTCCGCAAGGCGCGGTGCCGAGGGAAGGTCCGACACCGCACGCTCATCGTCGGGGCGGGACCCGTCGGGGTCCGCCTCGCGAACACCCTGCAGGACCGCCCCTACTACGGCCTGGACCCGGTGGGCTTCGTCGACTGCGATCCACCGCCCCAGGACTCCCTGCTGCCGGCACCGATACTGGGCGCGACCGAACAGCTGGGAAAGGTCATCCGCCAGCACCAGATCCGCGACGTCATCGTCGCGTTCGGCGGGGCGAGCGAGGACGCCCTCGTCGACATCCTCCGCACCTGCGACCGGCTGGATGTCGAGGTCTTCCTCGTCCCGCGGCTCTTCGAGCTGCACAACGCCAACCGCTACACCGACGAGATCTGGGGGATCCCCCTCATCCGGGTGCGCCGGGCCGTGTTCCGCAGCCCGTGGTGGAAGGTCAAGCGGCTCTTCGATGTCGTTCTCTCCGGTCTGGCGCTCCTCATCCTGTCCCCGCTGATGGCCGTCTGCGCGTTCGCTGTCCGGCACGAAGGTGGCCCCGGCATACTTTTCCGGCAGCAGCGGGTCGGCCTCGACGGACGTCCGTTCGACGTGCTGAAGTTCCGGTCGCTCAAGCCCGTCAACGAGGCGGAGTCGCAGACGCAGTGGAACATCAAGCACGACGACCGGCTGGGTCCGGTCGGCAAGTTCATCCGTACCACGTCACTGGACGAGCTGCCCCAGCTGTGGAACATCCTCCGCGGCGACATGAGCCTCGTCGGCCCCCGTCCGGAGCGTCCCCACTTCGTCCAGCAGTTCTCCACGCACGTCCCCCGCTACACCGCCCGCCACCGAGTTCCCGCGGGTCTCACCGGCTGGTCCCAGGCCCACGGCCTGCGTGGGGACACCTCGATCGAGGACAGGGCGCGGTTCGACAACTACTACATCGAGAACTGGTCCCCCTGGCTGGACATAAAGATCCTCGTGATGACGGTCGGCCAGGTCGTCCGGCGCCAGGGGGGATGACCCGGCTCGACCGTGGCTGTGCCAGCGCTCGCCCGCGTGCTGTCGGGAGCGGCTCCCGTCGCCGTTCGCGGCTGTACGTGGACCCGGTCACCAGCTGCGGGCGCGCTACGCCTCGCGGT
>DASQNB010000714.1:0-5679 GCA_035645175.1 Geodermatophilus sp. | reverse complement strand
TCAGTCGCAGGCCCACGCCGGCCGGGTGGCGTCCAGCTGCCACACCACCGCGGTCGCGGGCCCGCGCACCGCTGCGCCGTCCTGCTGCTCGACGCGGGTGCCGCCGGGGCCGGCCAGCACCAGGAGTCCGGGCGGCACGGTCACGCCCGACCCTGCGGGCACCGCCGCCGTCCACAGCCGCGCGTCGGGGCGGTCGAGGGCCACCCAGCCGTGCGCGGCACGGTGCACCTCGTGCGCGGCGGGCTCGCCGGGGCGGGCGCTGCGCAGGTACGTCTGCAGCACGTGCGTGCCGTCGTCCCCGGCGACCTCGTCGTGCTCCAGGCCGGTCCCGGCGCGGAGGACGGCGACGTCCCCGGCGGCCACCACCGGCTCGGTGCCCCACGCGTGCCGTAGCGAGCCGGCCAGCACGACGGCGACGACGTCGACCGCGCGGTGCAGGTGGCGGCCGTAGCCCGTCCCGGGCGCCAGGCGGTCGTCGGCGACCCGCAGCAGGGGGCCGATCGAGCCGTCGTCCGGCTCGAGCAGCACCCGCGAGTCCAGGCCGGTCACGGCTCGGACCTGGGCGGCAGCGCACCGCGGCCCCCGGGCAGCGCGTCGAAGGCCAGCGCCACCAGCAGCGTCCAGGCCACACCCAGCGCCCACCCGCCGAGCACGTCGGAGAGGAAGTGCACGCCCAGCCACATCCGGGTCAGGCCGACCAGGACGACGAGGGCGACCCCCGCGGCGAGGGCGAGCCGGCGTCGCGCCGTCGACAGCCGCGGCCAGGCGAGGACGAGGGCGATGGTGACCAGCGTGGCGATGCCCGAGGAGTGCCCGCTGGGGAAGCTCAGGCTGTCGTAGGCCGCGCCGCCGTTCTCGAACGCCGGGCGCACCCGGCCGAAGCCCTCCTTGAGCAGCACGGTGACCGGGGCGACCAGCACGTTCGCGGCGACCACCCAGCCCGCCGTCCGCCACGCCTTCCGGGTGCCCAGCCAGAACAGCACGGGCAGGGACACGACCACCCGGAACCAGGTGACACCCGGGGTGGTCAGCACCTCGAGCAGCGCGGCGTGGACGACGGAGCGGTCGTCGCCGGCGTACAGCGCGCGGCTGACCGCCTCGTCGAGCCGGACCTGCGGTGCCCAGCCGGCGAGCACCCCGGCGCCGAGGGCGAGCAGGACGGCCAGCCCCGCGCCGACCCCGGCGACCGCCCGCCGGGCCGTCGTCCGCCGGGGGGCCTGCTGCAGCACGTCCACTCCCCCACTCTCCCTGACCGCGTCCTGCGTGCCACGCTGGCCGCTGTGTCCGACCGGGCCAGCAGGCACCCGCCCTCCGCCGCGACCCTGCGGCGGCTGGAGCGCGCGTCCGGGTCGCTGGCCACCCGCGCCGTCGCCCGGATGGACGACGTGCTGCCCTGGTTCCGCACCATGCCCGCCGACCAGCGCTCCTGGGTGATGCTCGTGGCGCAGGCGGGGCTCGCCTCCTTCGTCGAGTGGTGCCGCAGCCCCGACCGCCCGCCGCGGCTGACCGGCGAGGTCTTCGGTGCCGCGCCGCGCGAGCTGGCCCGGGTCGTCCCGCTCAAGCACACCGTCGACCTGGTCCGGGTGACCGTCGAGGTGATGGACGACTTCGTCGGGACCGTCGCCGAGCCCGGGGACGCCGACGTGCTCCGGCTGGCGGTGCTGCAGTACAGCCGCGAGGTCGCCTTCGCCACCGCGCACGTCTACGCCACCTTCGCCGAGAGCCGCGGCGCCTGGGACGCCCGCCTGGAGGCCCTGCTCGTCGACGCCCTGGTCCGCGGGGAGCAGGTCGCGGAGCTCTCCGGCCGGGCCTCGGCACTGGGCTGGGTCGACATGAGCCCGGTGACGGTGCTGGTGGGCGCGGCCCCGCAGGACGGTGACGTGCACGGCGCCACCCGGCGAGCCGCCCGGCAGGTGCGCAGCGAGGTCCTCGTCGGGGTGCACGCCGACCAGCTGGTCGTCGTCCTGGGCGGGTCGACCGACCTGCAGTCGGCGGCCGAGCGGGTCAGCGACGAGTTCGGCCCCGGCCCGGTCGTGATGGGCCCGGCGGTCGACAGCCTCGGCCGGGCCGGCGACTCCGCGACGGCGGCACTTGCCGGGCTGCGCGCCGCACGCGCCTGGCCCGGCGCCCCCCGGCCCGTGTCGGCCGACGCGCTGCTGCCCGAGCGGGCCCTGGACGGCGACCCGGGGGCCCGCGCGACGCTGCAGGAGCGGATCGCGCTGCCCCTGCAGGCCGCCGGGGGCGAGGTGCTGGAGACGGTGCGGGCGGTGCTCGCCAGCGGCGGCAACCTGGAGGCCAGCGCCCGGGCCCTGTTCGTGCACCCCAACACCGTGCGCTACCGGCTCAAGCGGGCCATCGAGATCACCGGTGTCTCGGTCACCGACCCGCGCGGCGGCTGGACGGTGCAGGTCGCGCTGGCCCTCGCCGCCCTCGACCAGGAGCGCTCCCTCTGGCACTGAAGGAGGACCTCCTCGCCCCGCGCAGGCTCGCGCCAGGCCCGTCCAGAGGCTCGCCGCGAGCTTGCGAGCGGTGAGGAGGACGGGGTCCTTCCACCTGCGAGGAGGCCCTTGCACAGTGCGGTTCCCACCACTGCGACCCGGTCGACACCCCGCAGTAACCCGGTACAGTTGTGGGGATCCTCCAAAGACGGGTGGTCTGGTTTCGTTCCGTTCGCCACCGCGTCACCTCCCGTTGTCTGACACGGTGAGGAGGTGCTGGCCGTCCTCGCCCCTGGACAGGGTGCCCAGAAGCCCGGGATGCTGACCGATTGGCTCGAGCTCCCCGGAGCCGAGTCCTTCTTCCGGTGGGCCGGCGCGATCGCCGACGCCGACCTGCTCACCCTGGGCACCACCGGCGACGCCGAGGCCATCAAGGACACCGCGGTGACCCAGCCGCTGGTGGTCGCGATGAGCTTGTTCGTGGCCCGTGAGCTCGGCGGCCTGCCCGGCCCGGTCGCGCACACGCCGCAGACCGGCCGGGACGTCGTCATCACCGGGCACAGCGTCGGCGAGCTCACCGCGGCCGCCCTCGCCGGGGTGCTCAGCGTCGAGGCGGCGATCGCGCTGACCGCCGTCCGCGGCCGGGCGATGGCCGCCGCGTGCGCGCAGACGCCGACCGGGATGTCCGCCGTCCTCGGGGGCGACCCCGACGAGCTGGCCGCCGCGCTGGAGAAGCTCGGGCTGACCCCGGCGAACGTGAACGGCGGCGGGCAGGTCGTCGCCGCCGGCCCGCTGGACGCCCTGGCCGAGCTGAGGGCCGCTCCCCCGGCCAAGGCGCGGGTCGTGCCGCTGCCGGTGGCCGGCGCCTTCCACACCGCCTACATGGACTCCGCGCGCACCGAGCTGGAGGGCCTGGTCGGCGGCCTGCGCCCCGCCGAGCCCAGCCGGCTGCTGCTCTCCAACGCCGACGGCGCCGCGGTGACCACCGGCGCGGAGGTGCTGTCCCGGCTGGTCAGCCAGGTCACCAGCCCCGTGCGCTTCGACGCGTGCCTGGCCACCCTGCGCGAGCTCGGCGTGACCGCGGTCATCGAGCTGCCGCCCGCCGGCGCGCTGGCCGGTCTGGCCAAGCGCGAGCTGAAGGGTGCCGACGTCGAGGTCCTGGCGGTCAGTGGCCCGGCCGACCTCGACCGCGCCCGGAAGCTGATCGAGGCCGAGCGCGGCCGCCCCGAGCCCGACCACCTGCCCGACTGGCGGGTCGTCGTCTCCCCCGTGCGCGGCACGGTCAGCCCGGCCGGGATCACCGAGGGCACCCGCCTGCCGGCCGGCACGCCGCTGGGGCGGATCAGCAGCCGGCGGCAGGAGGCCGACGTGTCGGCCGGGTACGACGGCGTCCTCGCCGAGTGGCTGGTGCAGGAGGGCGACCTCGTCGACGCCGGTGACCCGATCGCACGGCTCTACCCGGAGGTGCAGGCATGACCGGACTCCAGCTGACCACCGGGGCCCCCGGCGCCCGCATCCTCGGCTTCGGGAGCTACCGGCCGCGCCGCCGGGTCACCAACGACGAGCTCGCGCAGAGCATGGAGACCAACGACGAGTGGATCCAGGCGCGGGTGGGCATCGCCGAGCGTCGCTGGGCCGAGCCGGACGAGACGCTGCTGGAGATGAGCGTCGCCGCCGGCGGCAAGGCCCTGGCCGCCAGTGGCCTGGACGCCGCCGAGCTGGACCTGGTCCTGCTCGCCTCGGCCAGCCTGCCGCGGCCGATCCCCGGCCTGGCGCCCGAGATCGCCCACCGGCTCGGCACCCAGCGGCCCGGCGCCTTCGACGTCAACGCCGGCTGCGCGGGCTGGTGCTACGCGCTCAGCGCCGCCGCCGACGCGATCCGCAGCGGCTCGGCCCGCAACGCCCTGGTGATCGGCGGCGAGCGGCTGACCGACTACACCGACCTGTCCGACCGCTCGACCGCGGTGATCTTCGCCGACGGGGCCGGGGCCGCCGTCCTCGGCCCGTCGGAGACCCCCGGCATCGGGCCGGTCGTGTGGGGCAGCGACGGCGACCAGGCCGAGGCCATCGCCATCCCGCAGGGCGAGGCGGCGATGAGCATGGCCGGCCAGGCGGTGTACCGCTGGGCCACCACCCGGCTCACCGCGACCCTCCTGACGGCGATGGACCGCGCCGGCGTGGGCCCCGACGACATCGACGTGTTCGCGCCGCACCAGGCCAACCTGCGGATCATCGAGCTGATGGCCAAGCGGCTGCAGCTGCCCGCGCGCACGGTGATCGCCCGCGACGTCGTGCGGTCGGGCAACACCTCGTCGGCCTCGGTGCCGCTGGCGCTGACCGCGCTGCTGGAGAGCGGCGAGGCCAGGAGCGGTGACGTCGCCCTGCTCCTGGGCTACGGCGCGGGCCTCACCTTCGCCGGCCAGGTCGTCGTCCTGCCCTGACCGGCACCCCACACCCCCGGGCCACCAGGGCCCGACGGCGGGAGCACCCCGCCCCATCCGAGAGAGAGGACCGCGCGTGAGCGAGGACATCCAGACCGGTCTGGCCGAGATCCTGGAGGAGGTGGCGGGCGTCGCGCCCGCGGACGCCACCCCGGAGAAGTCGTTCACCGAGGACCTCGACGTCGACTCCCTGTCGATGGTCGAGATCGCGACCGCGGTCGAGGACAAGTTCGGCGTCGCCATCCCCGACGACGAGCTGGCCAACATCAAGACCGTCGGCGACGCGATGAGCTACATCCAGAAGAACAAGGCCTGACCGACCCCGGTCACCACCCGGCCCCCCGGCCGCCCGTCCCAGGAGGAAACCCGTCATGAGCACGTCCGTCGGTGACGTCGTCGTCACCGGTCTCGGTGCCACCACGCCGCTCGGGAGCGACGTCGCCAGCACGTGGGACGCGCTGCTGGCCGGGCGGTCGGGGGTCAGCCGGATCACCGACGACTGGGCCAGGGACTTCCCGGCCCAGCTCGTCGCCCGACTGGCCACCGACCCGGCCCAGCAGATCGACCGCGTCCGCGCCCGCCGGCTGGACCGCAGCCAGCAGGTGGCCGTGGTCGCCGCCGAGGAGGCCTGGCGCCACTCCGGGGCGGCCGACGCCGGCGTCGCCCCCGAGCGGGTCGCCGTCGTCTTCGGCACCGGCATCGGCGGGGCGCTGACCCTGCTCGGCCAGGACGACATCCTGGAGGAGAAGGGCCCCAAGCGGGTCTCCCCGTTCACCATCCCGATGCTCATGCCCAACGGC
>DASQNB010000713.1:0-3202 GCA_035645175.1 Geodermatophilus sp. | reverse complement strand
ACACCGTCGAGGCCGGCGCCACGCCCGCCGAGGCGCGCAAGTGGTGGCTGGGCGAGCTGGCCCGCCGGGCCAACGACGCCGGCGTCGAGCTGACCGAGCTGGCCGTGACGCCGCGGCAGGTGGCCGAGCTGTCCCGCCTGGTCGCCGAGGGCACCGTCAACGACCAGCTGGCGCGGCAGGCGCTCGACGGCGTGCTGGCCGGCGAGGGCGACCCCGCTCAGGTCGTGCAGGCCCGCGGCCTCGCGGTCATGGGGGAGTCCGACGAGCTGGTCGCGGCCGTCGAGGCGGCGCTGGCCGGCAATCCGGACGTCGTCGCCAAGGTGCAGGGCGGCAAGGTGCAGGCGCTCGGCGCGCTCGTCGGCGCGGTCATGAAGGCCACGCGCGGCAAGGCCGACGCCGCCACCGTCAAGCGGATGCTCGAGGAGCGCGTCGTCGGGAGCTGACAGTGGTGCACTTCCCGCGGATGTGCGCCGTGCAGATCCGCGGAAGTGCACGGAGGACGTCACAGCGGTGAGTCCGACGCCCCGCCCGGTGGGAAGACGCGCAGCACCCGGTCGTCGTCCTCGGTCGGCGTGCCGATGCCGTCCCTGTTCGACGTGGTGATCCACAGAGCGCCCTCGCCGTCGAGGACGACGGTGCGCAACCGGCCGTACCGGTCGGTGAGGAACTCGGTCGGCTCGTCGGCCAGGTCGCCGCTGCCGTCGAGCTGCACCGTGTGGATGCGGCGGCCGTCCAGTGCGCCGAGGAACACGGTGCGCCCCGCGACCGCGCAGCCGCCGAGCCCGCCCTCGGCGGCCGGGAACTCGACGACCGGGCGGGTGCTCGCCGGGCCTGCGGCCGGCCAGCCGGCGTCGCCGCCCTCGACGACGGCGTCGAGCTCGTCGGGACCCGAGGCGGAGTCGTCGGTGGCGTACAGCGCCTGCTCCCCGCCCAGGCACAGCGCCGTCACGTCGGCGTGGCCGGAGCCGTGCACCGGACCCGCGCCCACCGGGCGGCCGAAGACGTCGACGTGCAGCACCTTGCCGGCCAGCGAGGCGGAGTCCTGGGCCAGCGCCGGGTTGCCCGTGTCCCCGGTGCCCACGAACAGCGTGCCGTCGGGGGCGAACACCAGCCCGCCACCGTTGTGCGTCTCGCCGCGCGGGATGCCGGTGAGCACCGGGTTGGGGGTGCCGCCCATCGGGAAGCGGACCACCCGGTTGTCGGTGGCCGTGGAGACGTAGGCGTAGAACAGCCCGTCCTCGGGGAAGGTCGGCGAGAGCGCCAGGCCCAGCAGTCCGCCGTCCCCGGCGGTGTCGATGCCGGGGAGCGTCATCAGCTCCTGGGCGGGGGAGCGGTCGGGGAAGACCTGCAGCAGCCGCCCGGTCTCCCGCTCGCCGACGACCGCGCTGCCGTCGGGCAGGACGACCAGGCCGGTGGGCACGGTCAGGCCGGAGGCCACCACGTTCGGGTCGCCGGCCTCCTCGTCGGACTCCGGGTCGGCCGGGTCCCCCGGCCCGGGCGCCTGCGGGGACTCGGTCGGCGGGCCCACCTGCGGCGGCGGCCCCTCCGGCTGCGGGCGGAACGGGCCGGCCGGCTCGTAACCGTCGCTGCCGCACCCGGCCAGGACGACGGCCAGCAGGGCGGCGCCGGCCAGGGCCCGTCCCCGTCGCGCGCGCTGCCGGCTCACCCCTCGAACAGTACGTGCGCCGGTCGGGGACGACGGCCACGCTTCAGGGTCCCGCGCCGAGCCTGCGAGGCGTGGGGGGAAGAGTGGTCCTTCTTCAGGCGGGGCCAGGGGCGGGGATGCGCCCGCCGGAGACGGCGGCCAGGCGGGGCAGGTCGCGGGCGCGCAGCGCAGGCAGCCGCAGCTCGGTGCCGCGGGTGGTCACCAGCCGCAGGTCGCCGCGCTCGGCCACGCGGATACCCGCCACCTCGCGCCACGGCACGTGCCGGGCGGCGGCCAGCGAGCGCACCGTGACGCCGTCGTCGGCGACGTCCACCCCGACCCGCAGCACCCACGCCGCGGCCAGGACGGGCACGAGCAGGAACGCCAGCGTCCAGGTGGCGGCGGAGGCCAGGGGCAGGACGCAGACCGCGAGGAGGAACACCGGCAGCAGTGCCGTCCGGTTCATCCGCAAGCGCGCCGTGGCCACGTCCACACATGCTCCCAGACCGGCTCAGGCCGACAGGCGCGCCAGCCGGTCGGCCGCGTCGCCGCCCTCGGCGGCGGTGTAGACGACCAGGGACAGGCCGGGGGCGTCGGCCGGCGTGAGCTGGTGGTGCTCGAGCAGCAGCGTCCCGACCCGCGGGTGCTCGAAGCGCCGCTCCGAAGAGCTGAACCGGTCGACGTCGTGGCTGGCCCAGCCGGCCCGGAAGTGCGGGCTCGCCGCCTGCAGCCGGGTCACGAGGTCGACCACCCCCGGGTCGGCCAGCCGCCCGCCCACCTCGGCGCGGAACTGGGTGAGGAACCGGCGGCTGTCGGTCGTCCAGTCGCCCAGCAGGTCGCGGACGGCCGGGTCGGTGAACACCAGCCACAGCAGGTTCCGCTCGGCCGCGGGCACGGCGGCGACCCCGGGATACAGCAGCTCGTAGGCGCGGTTCCAGCCGGCGATCGCCCACCCGGCGGTGATCGCGTAGGCGGGGGAGGGGCCCAGCGCGTCGAGCAGTCGCTGCACGTGGGCCGGCATGCCGTCGGCGGCACCGGCCGGGGCGGCACCGCCGTGCCCGGTCAGCCGCAGCACGTACTCGTGCTCGGCCGGCGACATCCGCAGCGTGCGGGCCAGCGCGTCGACCACCTGGCGCGACGGCCGGATGTCGCGGCCCTGCTCCAGCCACGTGTACCAGGTGTGGCTCACGCCCGAGAGCAGCGCGACCTCCTCGCGGCGCAGCCCTGGCGTCCGCCGCACACCACCGGCCGGCACTCCGGCGACCCGCGGGTCGACCTGACGGCGGCGGGACCGGAGGAACTCCGCCAGCTCGCGGCGAGCGGTGGCGGACACGGCGGCTCCCGGAAACGGTGGTGGTGTCGGTACCAGTATCAACCGTCTCTGGGCGGCCCCCGCCGACCGGCCTACCCTCCTACGACGTGACGACCGTGGAGGAACCCCGCACCAGCGCCGACGTCAAGCCCCGCAGCCGCGAGGTGACCGACGGCATCACCCGGGCGCCGGCCCGCGCGATGCTGCGCGCGGTCGGGATGGGCGACGACGACTGGGAGAAGCCG
>DASQNB010000712.1:0-1821 GCA_035645175.1 Geodermatophilus sp. | reverse complement strand
CAGGGCTACGAGGACATGCACGCCGGCAAGAACATCCGCGGCGTCATCGTCTACGAGTAGGCCCACCGTCGCACCGGGGCGTCCCTCGCCGAGGGGCGCCCCGGTCGCGCGTCCAGCGAGGAGCACCGTGAGCACACCCACCCAGGCCCGGCGCCTGGACGTCACCGGCATGGTCCGGATCGCCCGCGAGCGGGTCGTCGCCCGCATCCGGGAGGCCGAGGTCGTCGCCGCCGCGCTCTCGGCCGGCCGCAACGTGCTGCTCGAGGGGCCGCCGGGCACGGGCAAGACGACGCTGCTGCGCTCCCTGGCCGACGGCGCCGGCGTGCCGCTGGTGCTGGTCGAGGGCAACGCCGAGCTCACCCCCACCCGGCTGGTCGGGCACCACGACGCCTCGCGGGTGCTCACCGAGGACTACCGCCCGGAGAACTTCGTCCCCGGCCCGCTGACCCGCGCGATGACCGACGGCGCAGTCCTCTACGTCGAGGAGTTCAACCGGGTGCCGGAGGAGACGATGAACGTCCTGCTCGGCGTCCTGTCCGAGCGGGAGATGCACGTGCCCCGCTACGGCCGGGTGACCGCCCGGCCCACGTTCCGGCTGGTGGCGGCGATGAACCCGTTCGACGCCGTGGGCACCGCCCGGGTCACCCCCGCGCTCTACGACCGGTCCTGCCGCGTCGCCATGGGCTACCAGGACGAGGACGCCGAGCTCGCCGTCGTCGCCGCCGCCACCGGCGGCCCCGAGCCGCTGGTGTCCCGGGCGGTGCGCTCGGTGCGGATCACCCGCGACCACCCCGAGCTGCGGATCGGCTCCTCGGTGCGCGGCGCCATCGACACCGTGCTGATCGCGGTGGAACTGGCCACCGTCCGCGAGCACGAGGGCATCGAGGACGCCACCGGCCTCGACGCCGCGCTCGCCGCCCTGACCGGCAAGGTCACCCTCGCCGACGGCGCGGCGCGGCCGGTGGAGGACGTCGTCGCCGACATCTGGCGCCGGGCCGGTGAGGAGCTGGGAAAAGGCTGACCGCCGACGAGGCGGAGCAGGCCCCCGCGGGTGCACCGGCGCCGCCGCCGGGCGGGCGACCACCGCAGCCGACCGCGGTCGAGGACCCCGCCGACGTCGAGCAGCTCCTCCGTCAGCACGCCGCCCGCCGGGCCGGCCGCGACGAGCTGAGCCGGGCCCACCCGGACTTCCAGCAGGTCTCCCCCCAGGCAGGACAGCTGGACGAGCAGGCGCTGAGCGACCTCGCCGCTCGGGACCCCGAGGCGGCCTCCCGGCTGCTGACCGCGATGGGCCGGGCCTTCGACCCCGGGCTGCGCGCCGCGGCCCGCTCGCTGGCCTCCCGGCTGCCGGTCGGCACCCCGCGCACCGGCGTCCCCGACCGCCCGGGCACCCGCCGGGTGGTGACCCGCCGGGACGAGACCGGCAGCGACGTCGACCTCGACGCCACCCTGGCCGCCCGCGGCGCGGAACCGCACTGGCGTGCGGACCACCTGCGCACCCGCGGCTGGCGTGCCACCGGCCGGGCCTGCGTGCTGCTGGTGGACGCGTCCGGGTCCGTGGCCGGGGACGAGCTCGCGGTCGCCGTCCTGACCGCCTCGGCGCTGGCCCAGCGGATGCGCCCGGGCGACGAGCTCGCCGTCGTCGCGTTCTGGTCGCGGGCGGTGGTCCTGCGGCCGCTGTCGGCCGACCCGCGCGCCGACGTGGTGGTGGACCGGCTCTTCGACCTCCGCGGCGGCGGGACCACCGACCTCGACCTCGGTCTCCGGACCGCGGCCGCCCAGCTGACCCGTTCGCGGGCGGCCGCCCGCGACGTGCTGCTG
>DASQNB010000711.1:0-5697 GCA_035645175.1 Geodermatophilus sp. | reverse complement strand
TGCTGACCGGTCTGTTCCTCGGTGCGCTGCTGGCCACGGCGGTCACCCTCGGCGTCGTCGCACTGGTGTCCCGGCGCCGCCCGGCCGACGACGGCCTGGAGCCGGTGCACGAGTCGCTGGACCACCTGCACCGGCTGCTGGCCGGCATCGAGCGGGACCGCGCCACCGCGCACGGCGAGCTCCGCGAGCAGATGGGCACCGTGGGGCAGACCTCGGCCATGCTGCGGCAGGAGACCGCCGCCCTGGTCACCGCGCTGCGCACCCCGCACGTGCGCGGCCGCTGGGGCGAGGTGCAGCTGCGCCGGGTGGTCGAGGTCGCCGGCCTGCTCGAGCACTGCGACTTCGTCGAGCAGCCCTCCGCCACCAACGACGCCGGCGCGGGCGTGCGACCCGACCTCGTGGTCACGCTGTCCGACGGCCGGCAGGTGGTGGTCGACGCGAAGGTGCCGTTCACCGGCTACATCGAGGCGGTGCAGGCCGAGGACGTCGCGGTCCGCGCCGAACGGATCACCGCACACGCCCGCCAGCTGCGCGCCCACGTCGACGCCCTCGCCGCCCGCCGCTACCCGACGGCGTTCCGTCCGGCGGCGCCGTTCACGGTGCTCTTCGTGCCCTCCGACGGGTTCCTCACGACCGCCCTGGAGGCCGAGCCCGGGCTGCTCGAGTACGGCTTCGCCCGCGACGTCGTGCTGGCCACCCCGAGCACGCTGCTGGCACTGCTGCGCACCGTCGCCTACTCGTGGCGGCAGGAGCGGCTGGCCCGTGACGCCGACCAGGTGCTCGAGGTCGGCCGCCGGCTGCACGCCCGGCTCTCGACGCTGTCGGGCCACCTCACCCGGCTGGGGTCGGCGCTGTCCTCGACCCTGACCCGCTACAACGAGACGGTCGGCTCCTACGAGAGCTCGGTGCTGGTGGCCGCCCGCCGCTTCGACGACCTCGGGGTCGCCGAGTCGCCGGTGCCGACACCGGAGGCGGTGGAGGCGACGGTGCGCACGCTGCGACCGGCCGAGCTCCCCCGGCCCGGGGAGCTGCCGCGGCCCACCGACCTGTCCCGGCCCACCGAGCTGTCCCCGCCGGCGGACGCCGCGCGACCCCCGGCGGTGGAGCGCGACGGCACCACCGGCTGATCCGCGCCCGGGCGCAACCGGGGCTGCCCCGGTCGCCGCTCCCGCCCCGCCCCGTCACAGGCACCCCGCCGTCCCCACCGGATGTGCGCCCGGGGCAGCGGTTTTGGCAGTTCTGCACAGCGCGCGTCGGCGTCGTCCTGCGCCGTCGCCGACCAGGCCGTCGCTACCGTTGCCCTCGACAGGGACCCCCGTGCGGAGGTCCGCCACGAGGGGACGGGAGGTCCGCCATGACCTCGGTGAGCACTGCCGACACCTGGCGCGAGTCCGGTGGGCGGGCCGACCGGCGCGCTGCCGCCCGCCCCGAGGCGGCGGACTACGTCTCGCGGATCGGCCGCCCGCCGGTCCCCCCGCCGCCGCCGCGGATGCGGTCGGCCGAGCTGCCGCCGTTCCCTGAGGACATGGCGCGCTCCGCACGCCGGGCGGACAACCGACCGGCCTCCGCGCTCCCGCGCGTGCCCGGCGAGCGGGGCGCGCGGCCCTCCGCGAACGCGGGGCGCGGCCGCTCGGTGCGCCCCGAGGCCGCCCGCCCGCGGGTGAGCGAGGAGCGTGCCGCCGAGCCGCGTGACCTCGACGAGGAGGGGCGCCGCCGCGGTACCCGGCCGCCCGAGTCCCGGTCCGCGTCCCCCCGCCCCGCCGGTCGCGGTGCGACGGCGCAGGCGCCCGAGAGCCGCAGCCGGCTGCGCGGCGCGGTCGCCGTCCTCGCCGTCCTCCTGGTCACCCTGGCCGGTGCGGCCCTCGAGTCCTGGATCAGCACCGGCCTGGGTCTGGTCACGCTGGTGGTGCTCACCGTGGCCAGCGCCGCGGCCACGTCCGTGGTGCGCCGCCGCGACCTGCTCACCACGGTGGTGGCGCCGCCGCTGGTCTACATCCTCGTCGCCGTGCTGAACACCGCGCTGGCGCCGTCGGCCTCGCTGAACCTCGCGTCCGTGGCCACCCTGCTCATCCGCGGTTTCCCGGCGATGGCGATCGCCACCGCCGCCGCCGCGGTGGTCGCGCTGATCCGCTGGGCCGCCCGCCGCTGAAGGACCCCGTCCTCCCCACCCCGCACACGACGTGGCCCCCTCCCGGATCGGGAGGGGGCCACCGTCGTGTGGGGGCGGGCCGGTACTACGCCGGGTCGGCGGTGGGCTCGGTGCGGCGCGGGCGCAGCTCGTGCGGCAGGGCGAACACCAGGCGCTCCTCGGCGGCCTTGACCGTCGACACGTCGGCGTAGCCGCGCTCGGCCAGCCAGTCGAGCACCTCGCCGACGAGCACCTCGGGCACCGACGCGCCGCTGGTGACGCCGACGGTGCCGACGCCCTCGAGCCAGCCGGGGTCGATCTCGGCGGCGAAGTCGACCAGGTACGAGGCACGGGCGCCGGCCTCCAGCGCCACCTCGACCAGCCGGACGGAGTTCGACGAGTTGGTCGAGCCGACGACGAGCACCAGGTCGCACTCGGCGGCCATCTGCTTGACGGCCTGCTGCCGGTTCTGGGTGGCGTAGCAGATGTCGTCGCTCGGCGGGGACTGCAGTCCGGGGAACCGGTTCTTCAGCTGGTCCACCGTCGCCAGGGTCTCGTCGACCGACAGCGTGGTCTGGGACAGCCAGACCACCTTCTCCGGGTCGCGCACCTGGACGCTGGCGACGTCGTCGGCACCGTCGACGAGCTGGATGTGGGACGGCGCCTCACCCGCGGTGCCCTCGACCTCCTCGTGACCGCGGTGGCCGATGAGCAGGATGTCGTAGTCGTCGCGGGCGAACCGCTTGGCCTCCTGGTGCACCTTGGTCACCAGCGGGCAGGTCGCGTCGATCGTCCGCAGCTGCCGGGCGGCCGCCTCCTGGTGCACCGCCGGGGAGACCCCGTGCGCGCTGAAGACGACGACCGAGCCCTCGGGCACCTCGTCGGTCTCGTCGACGAAGACCGCCCCGCGCCGCTCGAGCGTCGCGACCACGTGCTTGTTGTGGACGATCTGCTTGCGGACGTAGACCGGGGCGCCGTGGATCTCCAGGGCGCGCTCGACGGCGACCACCGCCCGGTCGACGCCGGCGCAGTAGCCCCGGGGATCGGCCAGCAGGACGCGTCCGCGCTGATCAGCCATGACCCCATCGTAGAGAAGGACCGCCTACCCCCGGTGTTCGCGCGCTCACACCGGGACCCTGCAGGGGGCCGCCGCCCGGGGGGACGGGACGCGTACCACCATCCGTGTGCTCTGCGCCAACGCAGGGGTGTCGGGCGCGGCCTTTCGGGGCAGGGTGGGGCCATGTCGCGTGAGATCCCCCAGACCGTCCGCGCCGCCGTCGGTCTGGCCGCCACCGTCCTCGACGACGCCCGCCAGCTGCCGCACACGCTGTTCGCCCTACCGGTCCGCGTGATCGGGCTGGCCATGCAGGCCACGATGAAGGTGCAGCAGCACTACTCCGGCCTGGTCGCCCGCGGCGACGAGGTGTTCACCGGGCTGCGTGGCGAGTCCGAGCCGGGGCTGGCGACCTTCGACGAGGACCTGCCCGAGCCGTCCGCCGGGCGCACCTCCGCCTTCGACCGGGCTCCCGGGTTCGACCAGGCCACTCCCTTCGACCGCGCCTCCGTGCCGGTCGACGACGAGGAGGTGGCCGAGGAGGTCGCCGCGCTGATCGACGACGAGGTCTCCGGCCTGCCCGCCGACCCGGCGCCCGAGGAGGTCGTCGAGGCCCTCGCCGACATCACCGACGAGGTGGCCGCCGCCGGGCTCGACCTCGACCGCGCCGAGCCCGGCCTGTCCACGGAGGACGCGCTGGAGACCGCGCTGCTGGAGGCCGACGGCGCCCCCGACAGCGCCCTGGTCGACGGCGGCACGACCGACGTGGGCGCCGTCGACACCGACGAGATCGCCGAGAGCCCGACGGCCCCGCCGGCGTCCCTGCTGGAGGCCGAGGCGACGGAGTTCGACGTGGCCGGAGCCGGCCGAGCGGGCTCCGACGTGACCGAGGCACCGGCGCCCAGCGACCCCGGCGGCTCCCCCGTCGGCGAGGAGGCCGGCGCTCCCGACGTGGCCACCGACGTCGACGTCCTCACCCCGGACGGCGAGGTCGCGACCGTCGAGGGCACGGTGACCGACGAGGGCATCGCCGCGCCGGAGGCGCCTGCCGACGAGGCCCCCGGCGCGCCGGCCCAGGCCGACCGCCAGGACACCGGCGTGGACGAGGCGGTCGGCAGCGGGGTCAGCGACGCCGACACCCGCCCCTCCACCGACACGACGCCGGCCGCCGACGACCGCGACGCCACCGGCAGCGGTGACGGGGTGGTCACCGCCGCCGGCGCGCAGGTGGACGACGCGATCGGCGCCGGGGACGACACCGCGACCGACACCGCCGCGACCGGGACCGCCGCGACCGACACCGCCGCGACCGGGACCGCGACCGACGACGTGGTCGCCACCGACGAGAGCGGCACCGAGGTGGCCGCGGCGACGGGTGTCCGCACGGACGTCGACGAGTCCGCGACCGCCGAGGAGGAGGCCGCGGACACCACCGGGGCCGCGGCCGCCGGTGCCGCACCGGTCGAGGGCTACGACGGCTTCACGATCGCCCAGCTGCGTGGCCGGCTGCGCGGCTACCAGCTCTCCACCGTGCAGGACCTGGTCGCCTACGAGGAGGCCACCCGGGCCCGGGAGCCCTACCTCCGGATGCTGCGCAACCGGCTGGAGAAGCTGGAGCGTCAGGCGGTCGAGGACAGCCCGCTGGCCCCGCGCGGCGCCGGGTGACGTCGCCCGCCGTGTGGCCCCCTCCAGGGCGTCCCCGAGCGTGCGAGGGGACCCAGGAGGGGGTCCTTCTCCCGTCTGACACGCTCGGGGCGTGACCTCGCCCTCCACACCGGAAGCCCCCTGGCCGGTCCGCACGGTGGCCCGCAAGGTCGCCGAGTGGATCGGTCGGCTGGGTGAGGTCTGGGTGGAGGGGCAGGTGGCCCAGCTGTCGAGGCGCGGCGCGGCCACGGTGTTCCTCACCCTGCGCGACCCGGCCGCCGACCTGTCGGTGCCGGTCACCTGCAGCCGCGACGTCGTCGACCGCCCCGGCCTGGAGCTGGCCGAGGGCGCCCGCGTCGTCGTGCGGGCCCGGCCGGACTACTACATCGCCCGCGGGTCCTTCTCGCTGCGCGCCACCGAGATCCGCGCCGTCGGCCTCGGCGAGCTGCTGGCCCGCATCGAGCGGATCCGCCGTCTCCTGGCCGCCGAGGGGCTCTTCGACGCCGCCCGCAAGCGCCCGCTGCCCTTCGCCCCGGCCGTCGTCGGCGTGGTCACCGGCCGGGACAGCGCCGCCGAGCGCGACGTCGTGGTCACCGCCCGCCGCCGCTGGCCGGCCGTCCGGTTCGCCGTCCACCACAGCCTGGTGCAGGGGCCCATGGCGGCGGCGTCGGTGATCGAGGGGCTGCAGCGGCTCGACCGGGACCCGGCCGTCGAGGTCATCGTCGTCGCGCGCGGCGGCGGCTCGGTCGAGGACCTGCTGCCCTTCTCCGACGAGGGCCTGGTGCGCGCGATCGCCGCCTGCCGCACGCCGGTGGTCACCGCCGTCGGCCACGAGACCGACACCACGCTGGTCGACCACGCCGCCGACGTC
>DASQNB010000710.1:0-1547 GCA_035645175.1 Geodermatophilus sp. | reverse complement strand
CCGGCTCGCTGGTGCGCTACCTGGAGACGTTCGCGCACACCGTGGCGGTGATGCAGCGCCCCGAGGCGGTCGCCCGGGTGGCCCACGAGTGCGCCCTCGACCTGGCCGCCGACGGCGTCGTGTACGCCGAGGTGCGCATGGCCCCCGAGCTGCTCACCGCGGGTGGCACGCCGATCGAGGAGGCGGTCGAGGCGATCCTCGACGGGTTCGCGAAGGGCAGCGCCGAGGCCGCCGCGCAGGGGACGCCGATCACCGTCGGCGCGCTGCTGTGCGCCATGCGGCAGGACGACCGGTGGGACGAGGTGGCCGGCCTGGTGGTCCGCCACCGCGACGCCGGGGTGGTCGGCTTCGACCTGGCCGGCCCGGAGATCGGTTTCCCGCCCGACCGGCACCCGTCGGCCATCGCGCTGCTGGACCGCGCCGGGGCCCACCGCACCGTGCACGCCGGCGAGGCGGCCGGCATCGACAGCATCGTCGCCGCCCTGGACGGCGCCCGCGCCGAGCGGCTCGGCCACGGGGTGCGCATCGCCGACGAGGTGGCCGAGGACGGCACCCTCGGGCCCGTGGCGCAGCGGGTGCTCGACCGGCAGGTGCCGCTGGAGGTCGCCCCGTCGTCCAACGTGCAGACCGGTGCCTACCCGTCGCTGGCCGGGCACCCCGTCGGCCTGCTGCACCGGCTGGGCTTCGCGGTCACCGTCAACACCGACAACCGATTGATGAGCGGGGTCTCGGCCACCAGCGAGCTCACCGACGTGGCCACCACGTTCGGCTGGGGCTGGGACGAGGTGCAGACGGTGACCGAGCGGGCGCTGGCCGCCGCGTTCCTCCCCGCGGAGGAGCGAGCCCGGCTGCTCGCCGACATCGTCCGCCCGGGGTACGCGGCGCTGCGCGGCTGAGGGTGGTGGGGACCACCCCCGATCGCGGGAATCCCGCGGCCACCTGCGCTGCTACGGTAGGTGTACCGGCACTCGCCGGTCATCCTCTCCGGACGGTCCGTCCGGGCATGAGCGCATCCGTGCAGATCCGGGCGTCACAGCTGACGTGAGCGATCGCCAGTGAGGACGCCGGTCGACGGCGTTCGCGCACTCACCACGGGACGCGCCCGAGAAGCATCGGAGTCCCACACCCGTATGACCACGTTCGACACCGTCGACGTCCAGGCCACCCCTGAGCACACCGCTCCCGAGGCCGCCGAGGTCGACACCCCGGCCGAGCCCACCGGCCCCACCTTCGCCCAGCTGGGCCTGTCCCAGCCGCTGGTGACCGCGCTGGAGCGGCGCGGCATCCGGCACCCCTTCGCCATCCAGACCTCCGCCCTGCCCGACGCCCTCGCCGGGCGCGACGTGCTGGGCAAGGCCGCCACCGGCTCGGGCAAGACGCTGGCCTTCGGCCTGCCGCTGCTCGCGCGTCTCGGTGAGGACGTCCAGCGGGGCCGCCGTTCCCCGCGCGCCCTGGTCCTCGTGCCGACCCGCGAGCTGGCCCAGCAGGTGTACGACAACCTGTCGCCGCTGGGGCAGTCCATCGGGGTCACGCTGACCACCGTCTAC
>DASQNB010000709.1:0-5776 GCA_035645175.1 Geodermatophilus sp. | reverse complement strand
GCGCCGGTAGCGCCCGCGCGCCTCAGTTCCGACGATGCGGTCGCCTACCTGGAGGTCTGCGATACGTCGCTGACTGCCGTCGGCCATGAGGACGCAGGTGTCTCCCCAGACGCAATAGGTGCACGCATGCGAGCAGCCCCGGTAGGGGTTGATCGTCCAGCGGAACGGCATGGCCGAGTCGCCGGGGACCTGGTTGAGCGCGCTCTTGCTGCGCACCTCGTGGAAGGTCAGCCCGGGGAACTCCGGCACCTGGACGCTGCGCAGCAGGCCGCGCATCGACGGCATGCCGGGGAGCGTCCCCGGCTCGTCGGCGTCCAGCCGCTGGGCGTCCCACCGCATGCCAGGTATCCGAACACGTGTTCGACGACCTGTCCAGCCGGTGACCAGGGGCTACAGCGGTGGGCGGTCCTCGTAGAACGTGGAGAGCACCACCGTGGTTCGCGTGGTGACGTTGGCCGTCTGCCGGATGGTCCGCAGCAGTGCTTCCAGCGCGTCCGGGGACGACGTCCGCACCTTGAGCAGGTAGCTCTCCACCCCCGCCACCGAGTGGCAGGCCTCGATCTCGGGCAGGTGCTCCAGCCGGGACGGCGCGTCGTCGGGCGAGGTGGCGTCGGTCGGGGTGATCGCCACGAACGCCGTCAGACCCAGCCCGAGCGACCGGGCGTCGAGCTTGGCGTGGTAGCCGGTGATCAGGCTGCGCTGCTCGAGCCGGCGCACCCGCTGGTGCACCGCCGACACCGACAGGCCCACCCGCTCGGCCAGCTCGGTGTAGCTGGCGCGCCCGTCCCGGGCCAGCGCGGCCAGCAGCGCGCGGTCGACGTCGCCGGAGGCGACCGGCCCCCCGCCGGGGTCAGCCGGGGAGGACGACGAGTTCACGCGGGCCCTCGTTGAGCGCGGTGACGCCGTCGGCGGTGCAGACGACGATGTCCTCGATGCGGGCGCCACAGCGCCCGGGCAGGTAGATGCCCGGCTCGACGGAGAAGGCCATGCCCGGCTCCAGCGGCAGGTCGTTGCCCGCGACGATGTAGGGCGCCTCGTGGGTGTCCAGGCCGATGCCGTGCCCGGTGCGGTGGATGAAGTACTCCCCCCACCCGGCCGCGGCGATCACGCCGCGGGCGGCGGCGTCCACCTGCTCGGCGGTCACCCCCGGGCGGACGGCGGCGGTCGAGGCTGCCTGGGCCTCCTGCAGGACGGCGTACCACTCGGTGACCTCGGCGCCCGGGGCGCGGCCGACCGCGTAGGTGCGGGTGCAGTCCGACCGGTAGCCGGTGGCGGTCTCCCCGCCGATGTCGACCACCACGACGTCGCCCTCCGCGACCACCCGGTCGGAGAGCTCGTGGTGCGGGCTGGCGCCGTTGGGCCCGGAGCCGACGATGGTGAAGTCCACCGACACGTGCCCCTCGGCGAGGATAGCGGCGGCGATGTCGGCCCCCACCTCCGCCTCGGTGCGCCCGGCCCGCAGCCACTCCCCCACCCGGGCGTGCACCCGGTCGATGGCCGCGCCGGCGGCGGCGAGCTCGGCGACCTCGGCCGGCGTCTTGACCATCCGCAGCCGGTCGACGACCGGGCTCGCCAGCTCCAGTGCCGCGCCGGGCAGCGCGCCTCCGACGCCGAGCGCGTGCAGCGCCCAGGTGCGGTCGCCCACGGCGACCCGTGCCGGCGCGGACCCCAGGCGGGCGGTGGCCGCGCGGGCCAGCAGCGCGAACGGGTCGTCGGTCTCGTCCCAGGTCAGCACCTCCAGGCCGAGCGTGCCGGCCGGGCTGGCGTCGACCATCGGCGCCTCCAGCCGGGGGACGACGAGGAACGGCTCGCCCCGCCGCGGCACCGCCAGCGCGGTGAGCCGCTCCATCGCGTGGGCGGAGTAGCCGCACAGGTAGCGCAGGTCCGAGCCCGGGGTGACGACGAGCAGGTCGACCCCCGTCTCGGCGGCCACCTCCCGCGCGGCGTGCACGCGGTCGAGGGTCACCAGCGGCTCGGATGCGGTCGGGGCGGGCACGATCCGAGCGTAACCAGCGCATCGGACCGTCACCCGCGCTCGTTACCGTCCCGAGTCGTGACGACGATGCTGCTGGACGCCGCCAGCCTCTACTTCCGGGCCTTCTACGGGGTGCCGACCAGCGTCACCTCGCCCGACGGGCGCCCGGTCAACGCCGTCCGCGGGTTCCTCGACATGACCGCCCGGCTGGTCACCGCGCACGCCCCCGACCGGCTGGTCGCCTGCTGGGACGACGACTGGCGGCCGGCCTTCCGCGTCGAGGCGCTGCCCTCCTACAAGGCGCACCGGCTCTCCCCCGACGGCGGCGAGGAGACCCCCGACGAGCTCGGCCCGCAGGTGCCGGTGCTCGTCGAGGTGCTCGCCGCGGCCGGGCTGGCGCGGGTGGGCGCCCCCGGCTACGAGGCCGACGACGTCATCGGCACGCTGGCCACCCGCGCGCGCGGCCCGGTCGACGTCGTCACCGGCGACCGCGACCTGTTCCAGCTGGTGGACGACGAGCGCGGCGTGCGGGTCCTCTACACCGCGCGCGGCATCACCGACCTGGAGCTGGTCGACGAGGCGGCGGTGACCGCGAAGTACGGCATCCCCGGGCGGGCCTACGCCGACTTCGCCGTCCTGCGCGGCGACCCCAGCGACGGCCTGCCCGGGGTGGCCGGCATCGGCGCGAAGACGGCGGCCGCGCTGATCACCGAGTTCGGCGACCTGGCCGGCATCCGCACGGCCGCGGCGCGCACCGTCGTCCCGCGGCCGCCGCTCACCGCCGCCGTCCTGAAGAGGCTGCACGCCGGCGCGGACTACCTCGACGCTGCGCCGGTGGTCGTCGCCGTCGCCCGCGACATCGACCTGCCGGCGGTGGAGGGCACGCTGCCCCGTCGTCCGGCCGACCCCGAGGCGCTGGCCGCGCTGGCCGCCGCCCACGGCATCGGGTCCTCGCTCACACGGCTGGGTGCCGCCCTGGGCTGGCCGGCCGACGCCATGCTCTGATCCCGCCCACCCCGATCCCGCCCACCCCGAGCCGCTAGACCTCTTCCCAGGTGTAGGCAGCGGTGTCCTCGTCGGTGATCACGATGCGGAGGGTGACCTCCTCGTCGTCGGCGGTCCTGCCGGTGCACTGGTAGTCCGCGCCCTGCTCGACCTGCATCTCGTCGTCGCAGGTCAGCTCGACGGCCACGCCCTCGACCCGCTCGAACTGCTCGGCGACGTCCTCCTCGACCGCCGAGGTGTCCAGCACGGTGTCGCCGAGGAGGCGGGCGAGCGCGATCGCGACGACCAGGAGCACCGCCGGCACGACGATGCCCGCGACCAGACCGCGGCGCGACCGCCGCGGCGGGGCCGGCGGCCCGGACGGCGGCCGGCCTGCCCAGGGCTGGGCGTGGGGCTGCTGCGCGTACGGCGGCTGGCCCGGGCCCGGCTGGCCGTACGGCGGTGGCTGACCACCCCAGGGCGGCTGACCGCCGTACGGGCCGGGGGGCGGCGGACCCCACGGCCCGGGCTGCTGCCCCCACGGCGGCGGTGCCGACGGCTGCTGTCCCCACGGCTGGGACGGCCACGGCGGCGGCTGGGCCCCGGGCCGGCCGGGCTCACCCGGCGGCGGGCCGCCGTGCGGTGGGTTGGTCATCGTCGCTCCCGTCGAGGGTCCCTGGGTTGCGGCGCCGCCGGCCGCGCAGATCGTGCCACGGAGGCTCAGCCGCCGACCGCGACCGCCACCACGCCGCGCCGGACCCGCTGCACCGTCGTCCGGGCCGTGGTCGCCAGCGGCCCGTCGGCGACCTTGGCCAGCTGGTCGAGCAGGTCGAGCAGCTGGCGCGCCCAGCGCACGAAGTCCCCACCGGAGAGCTCGGTGCCGGCCTGCTCGGCCCCGGCCAGGACCCGGTCGAGGCTCTGCCCGTCGGCCCAGCGGTAGGCCGCCCAGGCGAACCCGAGGTCCAGGTCGCGGGTGGCCGGGACGCCGTGGTCGAGCTCGACGTCCTGCAGCCGCGAGCGGATCCGCCGCATCTCCCCGATCGCCGCGCCGACCTTGCCGCCCGGGACGGCGGGCTGGCCCGGCGTCTCCCGCCGGGCCTCGAAGACCAGCGTGGAGACGGCGGCGGCGAGCTCCGCCGGGTCGAGCCCGCGCCACACCCCCGAGCGCAGGCACTCCGCGACCAGCAGGTCGGCCTCCGACCAGATGCGCGCCAGCCGCCGTCCGTCGTCGGTGGCCACCGGGGCGACGTCGGCGACCTCGTGGTCCACCGGGTCCCCGCCCTCGACCACAGGGGGGGCCGCCGGGTCGGGCACCAGGTAGCCCAGCTCCTCGAGCACGTCGCAGGTGCGGTCGAACTGGCGGGTCAGCGAGCCGGTGCGCTCGGCCATCCGCCGGTGGGTCGCCTCGGCCTCCCGCGTCGCGCGCAGCCAGCGCTCCGCCGCCCGCACCCGCTCCTCCCGGTCGGGCAGCGCGTGCACCGGGTGGGCCCGCAGCGCCCGGCGCAGGTCGTGCAGCACCGGGTCGTCGGCGGCCGCGGAGCTGTTCCTGACCCGCCGGGCGCCGAGGTCGTTCTCCACCCGGGCGTTGCGCAGCGTGGCGGCCAGGTCCCGGCGGGCGTGCGGGCTGCGGTGGTTGAAGTTCCTGGGCACCCGGACCCGGGCCAGCGCGGCGACCGGCGTCGGGAAGTCGACGGTGCCCAGCCGCCCGGCCCACTTGTCCTCGGTGAGCACCAGCGGGCGCGGCTCGGCCAGGTCGGTCACCCCGGCGTCGAGGACGACGGCCAGCCCCTGCCGCCGTCCCGACGGCACCCGGATCACGTCGCCGGGCCGCAGTGCGGCCAGCGCGTCGGAGGCCTCCAGCCGGCGCTTGGCCGCCGAGTCGCGGGACAGCTCCTTCTCCCGGTCGGCGACCTCCTGCCGCAGCCGCGCGTACCCGGCGACGTCGCCGCCCGCGGAGTGCATCTCCTCGGCCCAGCGCTCGGCGTCGCGCTCGTGGCGGGCCGCGGCGCGGGCCAGCCCAACGACCGAGCGGTCGGCCTGGAACTGGGCGAAGGAGGAGGCCAGCAGCTCGCGGGCGCGGGCCCGCCCGAAGGAGCTGACCAGGTTGACCGCCATGTTGTAGCTGGGGCGGAACGAGGACTTCAGCGGGTAGGTGCGGGTGCTGGCCAGCCCGGCGACGACGGAGGGGTCCATGCCCGGCGCCCAGACGACGACCGCGTGCCCCTCGACGTCGATGCCCCGCCGCCCGGCCCGGCCGGTGAGCTGGGTGTACTCCCCCGGCGTCACGTCGACGTGCGCCTCGCCGTTCCACTTGACCAGCCGCTCGAGGACGACGGTGCGCGCGGGCATGTTGATACCCAGCGCGAGGGTCTCGGTGGCGAAGACGGCCTTGACCAGACCGCGGACGAAGCACTCCTCGACGGTCTCCTTGAACGCCGGGACCAGACCGGCGTGGTGCGCGGCCAGCCCGGCCAGCAGGCCCTCGCGCCACTCCCAGAAGCCGAGGACGTGCAGGTCCTCCTCCGGCAGCGAGCCGGTGCGCTCGTCGATGATGGCGGCGATCTGCGAGCGCTCGTGCTCGTCGGTCAGCCGCAGCCCGGACCGCAGGCACTGGTCGACGGCGGCGTCGCAGCCGTTGCGGCTGAAGACGAAGGTGATCGCCGGCAGCAGGCCGGAGCGGTCCAGCCGCTCGATGACGTCGGGACGGGCCGGCGGCCTGTGGCGCGGCTTGTGCCAGTCCCGGTCGCGGCGCGAGCCGCCGTTGCCGCCGCCCCAGGTGTCCAGCCGGCGCTCGTGCTCGCGCACGTAGCGGACCAG
>DASQNB010000708.1:0-1988 GCA_035645175.1 Geodermatophilus sp. | reverse complement strand
TGCCGGGGCGCACGGTGCCGTCGTCGCGCTGGGCCTCGTCATCGGTGGTGAGGGTGGTGTCCTGCTCGCCGCCGTCCAAGCGGTCCTCGCCGGGGACGCCGTCGACCATGTTGGTGTTCGTCGGCCCGTCGGTGGTGTCGGGGGACTCCCGGTAGCCGGTGTTGTCGGACTCGCTCATCAGTCTGTTCTTCCTCCGGATCGGGGGGTGGGTCCCGACACCTCGCCGGACGGGCCGTCCGCCCTCGCCCGGGCGAGGACGGAGTCGGCACGGGCCGGCAGGTCGTCGCCCGCGGCGGCGTCGCGCTCGATGGCGTCCTCACGGGTGAGGGGGACGTCGTCGAAGCCGGTTCCGGTGCTGCTGTTGTCCCCGCTGCCCGACGCGGTCGGGATGTCCTGCTGGATCCGGTCGCTGCCTTGGGGGTCGCTCACGGGAACCTCCTGTCCGACGGCGTTGTCTCCCGGGACATGCCCGCCGGCGTCCCCGTGAAACGACCGGCGGCCGCCGTCCCGGTGCGGAACGGCGGCCGTGGTGAGGTCCCGTCGGCCTCGTCCCGGGTCCCCGGCCCTCTCCTGGCGTGCCCTGAGCTCGCGAAGGGCTCGGGGAGGGGGTCCTTCCACGAGGGGTGGGGAGGAGGGGGCCCTTCTAGGTGTACCGAGCCACAACGTTGGTAGCGGCGTGAGGGGTTGAGCGAGGGAGAACCTCCGAGTGGGGTGTGGCTTGTCGAAGGCCCACATCCACCCGGAGGTCCTCGTGGCCCACGCTAATGCCCGCACCACCGTTCATGGCCGGCTGCTGATCGTCTCCCGATACCGGGCTGGCTGGCCCAAGGCGCACATCGCCGCGGCGATGGGTGTCTCGCGCAAGTGCGTGGGCACGTGGCTGGATCGCTACGCCGCCGAGGGCGAGGCGGGGCTGGTGGACCGGTCCAGCCGGCCCCACCACTCACCTGGTCGCACTGCCCCCGACGTTGAGGACCGCATCCTGCAGCTGCGCACCCAGCAGCGCCGCGGCCCGGACTGGATCGGCGCTGAACTGGGCGTGCCGGCCCGGACGGTGTCGCGGGTACTGGCCCGCCGCGGGGCGCCCCGGCTGGCCGCGCTGGACCCGCTGACCGGGCAGGTGATCCGGGCATCCAAGGCCACCGCCACCCGCTATGAGCGTTCCCGGGCCGGCGAGCTGGTGCACATGGACGTCAAGAAGCTCGGCCGGATCCCCGATGGCGGTGGGTGGCGGGCGCTGGGCCGCGCGGAACGCGAGACCACCCGCAACCGGACGACCAAGCTCGGCTACGACTACGTGCACTCGCTGGTCGACGACCACTCGCGGCTGGCCTACTCCGAGATCCTGCCCGACGAGAAAGGCGCCACCTGCGCGGCGTTCCTGGCCCGCGCCGCGGCCTACTTCGCCGCCCATGGCATCGGCCGCATCGAGCGAGTGATGACCGACAACGCCTGGGCCTACCGCTGGTCGCTGCGCGAAGTCACCGCTGCTCTGGGCGCCCGCCAGAAGTTCATCAAGCCGCACTGCCCCTGGCAGAACGGCAAGGTCGAGCGGCTCAACCGCACCCTGGCCACCGAATGGGCCTACCGGCAGGTCTTCACCAGCAACGCCGAACGCGCCGCCGCCCTTGCCCCCTGGATCGAGCACTACAACACTCGACGCCGCCATAGCGCGCTCGGCGGCCTCCCGCCGATCAGCCGCCTGCCACCAACCTGATGGCCGGGTACACCTAGGGCGGTGGGGTCAGCGCCCCGTCCCCCGCGCTCCTGCCACTGCCGGACCCACGCCCGGCCAGTCGTTGCCGTGCGGCGTGCGCAGCACGGTGTGGGCGTGGAACGGCTTCGGAGTGTCATGGTCGAGGAAGACGCCGCAGTGGTGGTCCCGCTCGGCGATCACCACCGGTGACCGCACCCGGTAGTCGAAGACGTCGCTGGGCGCGTGCCCGGCGATCCAGCTGGACCATGTCTCGTCCAGGTGCGCCTCAGCC
>DASQNB010000707.1:0-3148 GCA_035645175.1 Geodermatophilus sp. | reverse complement strand
ATGCAGAAGTACGGCTTCGACGACGCCCGGCCGGTGCTGGAGCGGGCCAGCGCGCGGGAGACCGCGGCCCGGGTCGCCCTCGGCGCGATCGCGCGGGCGTTCCTGCGCCAGGCCCTGGGCGTCGAGGTGGTCAGCCACGTGGTCGGCATCGGCCCGGTCGTCGTCCCCGACGGCGTGGTGCCCGGATCGGGTGACAACCCGCGCATCGACGAGGACCCGGTGCGCTGCGCCGACCCGGCGACCAGCGAGCTCATGGTGGCCGAGGTCGACGACGCCCGGAAGAACGGCGACACCCTCGGCGGTGTCGTCGAGGTGGTCGTGCACGGCCTGCCGCCGGGCCTGGGCAGCCACGTGCACTGGGACCGCCGGCTGGACTCCCGGCTGGCCGGCGCGCTGATGGGCGTGCAGTCGGTCAAGGCCGTCGAGGTCGGCGACGGGCTGGAGACCGCGCGCCGCCGCGGCTCGGTCGCCCACGACGAGATCGTGCTGGCCCCCACGGACGACGGCGAGGCCCGGGTCCAGCGGCTGTCCGACCGTGCCGGCGGCATCGAGGGCGGCATGACCAACGGCGAGGTGCTGCGGGTCCGCGCCGCGATGAAGCCGATCTCGACGGTGCCGCGCGCGCTGGCCACCGTCGACGTGGCCACCGGCGAGCCGGCCGTCGCGATCAACCAGCGCAGCGACGCCTGCGCGGTGCCGCGCGGCGCCGTGGTCATGGAGGCGATGGTCGCGCTGGTGCTGGCCGACGCCGCCCTGGAGAAGTTCGGTGGGGACTCGGTGGTCGAGACCCGCCGCAACGCGCGCGCCTACCTCGATGCGCTGAGCATCCGATGACCGCCGAGCACCCGGTGACCGAGCACCCGGTGACCGCGCGCCGTCCGGTGCTGGTCCTGGTCGGGCCGCCGTCCTCGGGCAAGACCACCGTCGGCACCGCCCTGGCCGGCCGGTTCGGGATCCCGTTCCGCGACACCGACTCCGACGTCGAGGCCGCCACCGGACAGCGGGTGGCCGACCTGTTCGTCGACCTCGGCGAGCCGCACTTCCGGGCGCTGGAGGAGCAGGCCGTGGCGGTCGCGCTCGGGGAGCACGACGGCGTCCTGGCCCTCGGCGGCGGCGCGGTGCTCAGCGCCACCACCCGCGCACGGCTGACCGGCTACACCCGCGCCGGCGGCACCGTCGTGTGGCTCGACGTCGACCTGGCGTCGGCCGCCGAGCGGGTCGGCCTGGGCCGCAGCCGCCCGGTGCTCGGACTCAACCCACGGGCCACGCTGCGCACGTTGCTGGCCGCCCGGGCCCCGCTGTACGCCGAGGTCGCCACCGTGACGGTGACGACCGGCGGCCGCGAGCCCGGCGAGGTCGTCGACGAGGTGGCCGCCGCCGTCCCCGCGGGTGCGCGCCGATGACGTCGAGGCGGGTGACCGTCCCGGGTGAGCACCCCTACGAGGTCGTCATCGGGCCCGGGGCCCAGCTCGAGCTGGGCCTGGTCCTCGACGGCACCGCGCGCGCCGCTGTCATCCACGCGCCGCCGGTGGCGGCGGTGGCCGGCGCGGTGGTGGAGACGCTGCAGACCGCCGGGGTGGCCGCCGAGGCGCTGGTCGTCCCCGACGGTGAGGCGGCCAAGACCGCCGAGGTCGCCGCCGGCCTGTGGGAGGAGCTCGGCCGGCTGGGGCTGACCCGGTCCGACGCCGTCGTCGGCGTGGGCGGCGGCGCGGTCACCGACCTCGCCGGCTTCGTCGCGGCGACCTGGACCCGCGGCGTGCGGGTCGTCCAGGTGCCCACCAGCGTGCTCGGCATGGTGGACGCCGCGGTGGGCGGCAAGACCGGCATCAACACCACCGCCGGCAAGAACCTCGTCGGCGCCTTCCACCCGCCCGCGGCCGTGCTGGCCGACACCGACGTCCTGGCCGGGCTGCCCGGGCCCGAGTTCCGCTCCGGGATGGCCGAGGTGGTCAAGTGCGGCTTCATCGCCGACGGCGCCATCCTCGACCTGCTCGAGGCCGACCCGACCGGCCGGCGCGACACCGAGGAGCTCATCGAGCGCAGCGTGGCGGTGAAGGCGGCGGCCGTGGGGGAGGACCTCTTCGACACCGGCGTGCGGGAGTTCCTCAACTACGGGCACACCCTGGGCCACGCCATCGAGCGGGTGGAGGACTTCGGCTGGCGGCACGGCGAGGCGGTCGCCGTCGGCATGCTGTTCGCCGCCGAGCTGGCCGGCCAGGCCGGGCTGCTCACCTGCGAGGAGGTGGACCGCCACTCCCGGCTGATCACCGCGATGGGCCTGCCCACCCGTTACGCCGGCGACTGGTCGCGCATCCAGTCGGTCATGCGGGTGGACAAGAAGGCCCGCGGCGCCTCGCTGCGGTTCGTCGTCCTCGACGGCATCGGCAACCCGCGCATCCTCGCCGACCCCGAACCGGCCTGGCTCGACGCGGCGTGGGCCGCAGTATCGGAGACGGCATGACCATCCAGGTGCTCAACGGCGCCAACCTCGGCCGGCTCGGCCTGCGCGAGCCGGAGAAGTACGGGACGACGACCTACGCCGAGCTGGTCGACCTGCTGGAGGCCACCGGGCGCGAGCTCGGTGTCGAGGTGCGGGTCCGCCAGACCGACTCCGAGGGTGAGCTGCTGGGCTGGGTGCACGACGCCTCCGACGCCGGCGAGGCCGTGGTCATCAACCCCGGTGGCTGGTCGCACACCTCGGTGGTCCTGCACGACGCCCTCGCGGCGCTCAACGGCCCGCTGGTCGAGGTGCACATCACGAACATCCACCGGCGCGAGGAGTTCCGGCACCACTCCTACGTCTCGCGCGTGGCCGACGGCGTGATCGCCGGCCTGGGCGTGCAGGGGTACGTGCTGGCGCTGCAGTGGCTGGCCGCGCGGGGTATCCGGTGAGGCACGCGGCGCGGCGGGAGGCGCTGCGGGCGACGGCGGCCGAGCGCGGGTTGGACGCCGTCCTGGTGACCGAACTGCTCAACGTTCGCTACCTGACCGGGTTCACCGGGTCCAACGGCGCGTTGCTGCTGCGCACCGATTCGTCCCCCGCCCGCCCAGCCGACGTCTTCGGCACCGACGGCCGCTACACCACCCAGGCCGGCACGCAGGTGCCCGACATCGAGCTGCTGGTCGACCGCGGCACCGTCGCCGCCCT
>DASQNB010000706.1:0-14317 GCA_035645175.1 Geodermatophilus sp. | reverse complement strand
CGACGTCGGCCGGCTGCTTGTCCAGACCGGCCCGGAGGGGAAGGACCCCCTTCTCCCCACCCCTCGCAGGCTCGCGGCGGGCCCCGGAAGGGGGCCTGTGTGCGCTGTCTCGCCGGTCTCCCACGACGGCGACGCTACCGGGCTGCCTACTCTGGAGTACGTGACCGTGGCAGCAGTGACCACCGCTGGTGCGGTCACGCCCGTCGTCGCCACGACACCCCTGCTCGACACCCCCGCGCTGCTCGACCTGCTGCCGGCCGCCGGCGCTCTGTCCTGGGTGCGCCGCGGAGAGGGCCTGGTCGGCTGGGGCGAGGCGGCCCGGCTGGAGGTCACCGGCCCGGACGCGCTGGCCGAGGCGGCCGCGTGGTGGGACGCCCACAGCGCCGGACTCGACGTCGACGACCGCGCCGGTGTGCCGGGCTCGGGGCCGGTCGTGTTCGCCTCCGTCGCCTTCGACCCGGCCGCCGGGACGTCGGTGTTCGTCGTCCCCGAGGTCGTCGTCGGCCGGCGGGGCGGCGCGGCCTGGGTGACCACCACCGGGGACGCCGACCCCGCCGACGTGCTGGCCTCCTCCCCCGCCACCGTGCCGGCCGGGCCGGGCCGGCTGCGCTACGCCGACGGCGCGCTGGACCCCGCCTCGTGGTGCGCCACGGTGGCCACCGCCGTGCAGCGCATCGGCGCCGGCGAGCTGGCCAAGGTGGTGCTCGCGCGCGACCTGCTGGTCACCGCCGACGCGCCCCTGGACGCCCGGTCGCTGCTCGCCCGGCTGGCCGCCCGCTTCCCCGACTGCTGGACCTTCGCCGTCGACGGCCTGCTCGGTGCGACCCCGGAGCTGCTGCTGCGCCGGACCGGACGACGGCTGTCCTCCCGCGTGCTGGCCGGGACCGCACCCCGCGGGGCGGGCGCCGACGACGAGCGGCTGGCCGCCGACCTGCTCTCCTCGGCCAAGGACCGCGCCGAGCACGCCCTCGCCGTCGACTCCCTGGTGCGCGCCCTCGAGCCGTACTGCACGACGCTCACCGCCCCCGGGGAGCCGGAGCTGCTGACGCTGGCCAACGTCCGCCACCTGGCCACCGACGTCACCGGCGTGCAGCGCGGCAGCGGGGCCCGCGGGCGCGCCGGGCTGCTCGAGCTGGTCGGTGCGGTGCACCCGACAGCCGCCGTCTGCGGCACCCCGACCGACGCCGCTGCCGCGCTGATCGGCGAGTTGGAGGGCATGGACCGTGGCCGCTACGCCGGCCCGGTCGGCTGGCTGGACGCCCGCGGGGACGGCGAGTTCGGCCTGGCGCTGCGCTGCGCCGAACTGTCCGACGAGGACCCGGCCTCGGCCCGGCTGTTCGCCGGCTGCGGAATCGTGGCCGGCTCCGACCCGGCCGCCGAGCTGGCCGAGACCCAGGCGAAGTTCGCCGCCTTCCAGGCCGCGCTGGAGAGCTGACCTCGCCGACCGGCGCTCCCTCCCCCCGCAGCTCGTGCTCTGCGTGCGCTGGGCACGCAGAGCACGAGCTCCCGAGACCGAGACCTCTCGTGCCGGGTCGCGGGGTAGTCGCGCGCGGCAGTGCGCCGCCTGGGACCGGCCGGCGCTGGTGGCCGAGCACGGCTACGACGTCGGGTACGCCATGCACGCGCTGCGCCTGGGCGTGCCGGGCCTCGAGCTGCTCACCACGGGCCGCGTGGGTGGACGGCCGGCCGCACCGCTCGCACCTGGCGTACTGGGCGACGCCCGTTCTGCCCGGACGGTCGTCGGCCCGACCGGCGCCGGGCACGGTCCCGGTCCGCGTGAGCTCCTCGGCGACGTCGACGAGCTTGCGGTTGGTCTGCTGCGACACCCGGGCCGGCACCTGGAAGGCCTGGTCGGCCGTGAGCTCGTGCCGCTCCATGAGGATGCCCTCGGCCTGGCCGATCAGGTCGCGGTTGTCCACCGCGCGGCGGAGGTGGTCCTCGCGCCGGGCCCCGGCGAGGGCTACGGCGGCATGCGCGGCGAGGACCAGGCCGACGTCCTCGGACTCCTCGCCGAAGGTGTCCGGCGCACGCGCGTAGAGGTTGAGCGCGCCGAGGTCGTCGCCCTCGACGAACAGCTGGAAGCTCAGCGAGCTGAGCACCCCGAGCCGTACCGCCTCGGCCGGGAAGCGGGGCCACCGCTGTTCGGTGCGCATGTCCTCGATGCGGACGTTGCGCTGCTCCCACACCGAGTCGAGGCAGGGACCCTCCTGGACGCGGCCCGCCCCCGCCGTCCCCGCACTCCTCGGCGCCGGGCGCTGGTCCGCACCGCTCTCGCTCGAGCGTCCTGCCCGGCGCGGTTGCCCGACCACGCACCCAACCCGGTGGTGACGGTCATGTGGCTCTCCCCTGACCCGCGATCGGGCACCGACCGGCGTCAGGCTGCGCCGAGCGCCTCGGCAGCGGCCGACCGCAGCCGGACGGCCAGCTCCGCCTCGGCGCGCTGGTCGGTGCGGACGACGACCACCCGCGCCCCACTGCCTGCGAGGGCATCGGCGAGCCCGGCCGGATCGGACACCCGCTCCGCCGGCCAGCCCAGCGCCTCGGCGACGGCGACCAGGTCGCGGCCGTGCGGCGTGCCGAAGACCCGCCGGTAGCCGGCCTCGTACCGTGGCTGCCCGGGCTCGAGCTGGGCGAAGATCCCGCCGCCGTCGTTGTCCGGGACGACGAGGGTGAGGTCCGGCCGCGGCTCCCCCTCCCCCACCAGCAGGCCCTGCAGGTCGTGCAGGAAGGTCAGGTCGCCGAGCAGCGCGAGAGCCCGGCCGCCGTGCACCCGGGCCGCGCCGACCGCGGTGGACACCGTGCCGTCGATGCCGGCGACGCCGCGGTTGGCGAGCACGGTGAGGCCGGCGCGCGGGACGGCCAGCCGGTCGACGTCCCGGACCGGGGTCGACGAGCCGAGCACCAGCAGCGCGCCGTCGGGCAGGGCGGCGACCAGGTCACGGGCGAGCAGCCCGGCGGTCAGCCCGGGCACCGCGTCGAGCAGCCCGTCGACCGCCGTCCCGACCCGGTCGGCCGCGGCGCACCAGGCCCCGCGCCAGGCCGGGTGGGCCGGGGCGCCGGGGGCCGGCAGCGCGCCCACCCACGTCGTCGAGCGGCCGGCGTCGGGCCAGCGCGGTGCGGCGGAGACCGTCTCCACCCGGACGGCGGGGTCGGCCAGCAGCGCCGACACCGGCCGGGACAGCGTCGGGCGGCCCACGACCAGCACCCGGTCGGGCCGGTGTGCGGCCAGCCAGCCCGGCACCCCGAGCAACAGCGCGCCGCCGCGCACGGACCCCGCCCAGGCGCCGCTGGACGGCTCGGCGACGACCGGCCAGCCCTGCGCCGCCGCCAGCTCGGCCGCCGCCCGGCCCAGCGGCGGCGGCCCGTCCCCGACGACCACGAGGGTGCGTGCCGGGCCGGGGTCGGCGGGCCGCGTCGGCGCAGGGACGGAACCGTCCGTCCACGGCGCTCCCCCCGGCCTCCCGGCCCAGGGCCCGTCGAGCGCCGGGTGGTCATCGGGCAGCAGCGGCTCGCGGAACGGCAGGTTCAGGTGCACCGGCCCGGGGTCGCCGGACAGCGCGCCGCGGGCCACCAGCAGCGCCTTGGCCACCAGGGAGCGCCAGTACCGGTTCTGCGCCTCCTCCCGGCCGGCCTCGGGCACGCCGACGTCGACCGCCGCCCGCACCGCCCCGCCGTAGAGCCCGGGCTGGACGATCGTCTGGTTGGCGCCGGTGTCGCGCAGCTCCGGTGGGCGGTCGGCGGTCAGCGCGAGCAGCGGCACCCCCGCGGCGTCGGCCTCGAGGACGGCGGCGTGCAGGTGCGCGGTCGCCGTCCCGGAGGTGGTGAGCACCGGCACCGGCCGCCCGGACGCCCGGGCGAGGCCGAGGGCGAGGAAGGCCGCCGTCCGCTCGTCGATGCGCACGTGCAGCGTCAGCCGGCCGGCCCGCTCGGCGTCGGCCAGCGCGAGGGCGACCGGCGCGGAGCGGGAGCCGGGTGCCACGACGGCGTCGGTGACCCCGCCGCGGAGCAGTTCGTCGACCAGCACCCGGGCGAGCGCGGTGGAGGGGTTCACCCGCGCACCGCGTCCAGCCGCGCCCGCCAGCGCGCGTCGGTCTGTGCGTCGGCGGCGACGTCGGCCAGCCGGTCGGGCGTCACGGTGCGCACCGGCAGCGCGCCGTCGACGGGCAGCAGCTGGTGGCTGGTGACGTCGCCGTCGAGCAGCGCGACGGTGGCCAGCCCGCAGGCGAACGGCAGCTCGGGCAGCGCGGCGGCCAGCGCCACCCCGGCGGCGATGCCGACCGAGGACTCCAGCGCCGAGGAGACCACGCACGGCAGGCCGTGCGCCTCGGCCACCCGCAGCGCCGCCCGGACGCCGCCGAGTGGCTGCACCTTGAGGACGACGACGTCCGCCGCCTCGCGCAGGTCCACCCGCAGCGGGTCGGCCGCCCGCCGGACGACCTCGTCGGCGGCGATGCGGACGTCGACCCGCCGGCGCAGCGCGGCCAGCTCCGCCAGGGACGCGACCGGCTGCTCGACGTACTCGAGGCCCACCCGGCCGAGCTCGCGGATGCGGGCGGCGGCGGTGTCGACGTCCCACGCGGCGTTGGCGTCGACCCGGATGGCGCCTTCCGGGCCGAGGGCGTCGCGGACCGCCTCGACCCGGGCCAGGTCGTCGGCCGGGGTCTGCCCGGGCTCGGCGACCTTGACCTTCGCCGTCCGGCAGCCCGAGGCCGTCACGATCGCGTGCGCCCGCTCGGCGTCGACGGCGGGCACGGTCACGTTCACCGGGACGGCGGAGCGCAGCGGTGCCGGCCACCCCTCGCAGGCCGACTCGACCGCGGCGGCCCACCAGCGGCGGCTCTCGGCGACGTCGTAGTCCCAGAACGGGGAGAACTCGCCCCAGCCGGCCGGGCCGTGCACCAGCACGCCGTCGCGGATGTCGATGCCGCGGAAGCGGGTCCGCATCGGCACCGACCAGACCCGCGCCCCGTCGGTGTCGATCACAGCAGCAAGCGTAGATCGGGCGCGCAGTAGCCTCGGACCTCGTGCCCCGGCACCTGTCCCCCGTGCCCGCGCCGGCCGACCCCCTCGCGCTCCTCCCCCGGCTGCGCGCCGCCCTCGACGGCGTGGCGCCGCTCGCGGTGCTGCCCGCCGGCCCGCCGGCCGCGGTCGAGACGGCCCTGGCGGTGCTGCGGCCGCAGGAGCCGCTGGAGGACGGCGCGGACCTCGTCGTGGTCACCTCCGGCTCGACCGGCGGTGGCCGCGGGGTGCTGCTGCCGTCGGCCGCGGTGCGCGCCTCGGGCGAGGCCACGCTGCGCCGGCTGGGCGGCCCGGGCACCTGGCTGCTGGCGCTGCCGGTGTCGGCGGTCGCCGGGCTGCAGGTGCTCTGCCGTTCGATCCTGGGCGGCACCGACCCGACCGTGCTGGCGGCGGGTGAGCCGCTGGCTGCCGCCGTGGCCCGCATGCCCGCCGGCCGGCGGTACACCGCGCTGGTGCCCACCCAGCTGCGCCGGTACCTCGACGCCGAGCCGGCCGCGCTGCGCGCGTTCGACGCGGTGCTCGTCGGTGGCGCGGCGACCGACGCAGGCCTGCTGGCCCACGCCCGCGACGAGGGCGTCGCCGTCGTGACCACCTACGGCATGACCGAGACCGCGGGCGGCTGCGTGTACGACGGCGAGCCCCTGGACAGCGTGCGGGTGCGCGTCGCCGAGGGGGTCGAGCTGGCCGGGCCGGTGCTGGCGCTCGGCTACCGGCTGGACCCCGAGGGCACCTCCGCCGCGTTCGACAGCGGCTGGTTCCGCACCCGCGACGCCGGGTCCCTCGACGACGCCGGCCGGCTGACCGTGCACGGCCGGCTGGACGACGTCGTGGTCACCGGCGGGGTCAACGTCGCGCCGCAGGCCGTGGAGGGCGTGCTGCGCCAGCACCCGGACGTCGCGGACGCCGTCGTCTTCGGCCGGCCGGACGACGAGTGGGGCCAGCGGGTGGTCGCCGCCGTCGTCCCGGCGCCCGGCGCGCAGCCCGACCTGGCGAGCCTGCGCCCGTGGGTGGCCGAGCGGCTGGGTGCCCCCGCCGCGCCGCGCGAGCTGCACCGGATCGCCGCCGTCCCGACCCTGCACACCGGCAAGCCCGACCGCCGCGGTGTCGCCGCCGCGGTTCCCGACGAGAGGTGCTGACCGTGGCCACCCCCGCCCAGTGGCTGGCCGGCGCCCGCCCCCGCACGCTGCCCGCCGCCCTCGCCCCGGTGCTCGTGGGCACCGGCGCCGCGGCGGCGCTCGACTCGTTCCGGCCACTGACCGCGCTGCTGGCCCTGCTCGTCGCCCTCGCGCTGCAGGTGGCGGTCAACTACGCCAACGACTACTCCGACGGCGTGCGCGGCAGTGACGCCGTCCGCGTGGGGCCGATGCGGCTGGTCGGCTCGGGGGCGGCGACGCCCCGGCAGGTGCTGGGCGCCGCGCTGGCCTCCTTCGCCGTCGCGGGGTTCGCCGGGCTGGCGCTGGCCGCGCTGTCGAGCTGGTGGCTGCTCGCCGTCGGCGCGGCCTGCATCGCCGCGGCCTGGACCTACACCGGCGGCCCGCTCCCCTACGGCTACCGGGCGCTGGGCGAGGTGTTCGTCTTCGTCTTCTTCGGCCTGGTCGCCGTCGTGGGGACGACGTTCGTGCAGACCGGCTCGGTCGACGGGCTGGCCGTCGCGGCGTCCGTGCCGATCGGCCTGCTGTCGGTGGCGCTGCTGGTGGTCAACAACCTGCGCGACATCGAGGGCGACGCCGCCGTCGGCAAGCGCACGCTCGCGGTGCTGCTCGGCGACCGCGGCACCCGGATCGCGTTCGCCGCACTGCCCGCGGTGGCGTTCGCCGTCGTCGTCGCCATCGGGGTGGCCCGGCCCTGGGCGCTGCTGGCGCTGCTGGCCGTCCCGCTGGCGGTACCGCCGGTGCGCACGGTGCTCGCCGGCGGGCGCGGGCCGGCGCTGATCGCGGCACTGCAGGGCACCGGGCTGCTCACGCTGGTCACCGGCGTCCTGCTCGGCGCCGGTCTGGCGCTCAGCGGCTGAGGCCCCGCTGCAGGCAGAAGGACCCCCTCCCCGAGCCCTTCGCATGCTCAGGGCACGCCCGGAGGGGCCTGGCGCAAGCCTGCGAGTGGTGGGGGCAGCGGGGTCCTTCAACCGTCGCCGGCGAGCCGGGTCTCCCGGTCGGCCTTGGCCTGCTGGCGGGCCAGGCTGCGCGCGGCCAGGCCCTCGGTCAGCCGCTCCCGGGAGGGGCGCAGCAGCAGGTACGAGACCGGCATGGACAGCAGCAGGCCGAACAGCGCACCGGACCAGAAGTCCAGGCCCAGCACCCAGAGCAGCACGACCAGCGCGGCCGCGATGGCCAACCGGCCCACCGTGTACACGACCAGCCACGGCGCGATCCTCGGCGGCGCCGCCGGTCCCCCGGTCGGCGCGCCCGGCACCGTCGGCTCAGCCCTCTCCGCCATGGCGGCCCTCCCACTTGGTGCTCAACACGACCGTCGTCCGCGTGCGGGCGACGCCTCTGACCTTGTTCAACGCACTGATGGCGGCCTCGAGTGCCGGGATGTCGGTCACCCGGACCTTCAGCAGGTAGCCCTCGCTGCCGGCGACCCGCCAGCAGTCCTCGACCTCGGGCATCGCGGCGAACGCCGCCTCGATGCCGGTGTCGTCGACCGAGTCGCTCTCGATGACGCCCACCAGGGCGGTGACGCCCAGCCCCACCGACGCCGGGTCGACCTGGGCCCGGTAGCCGGTGATGACCCCGGCCGCCTCCAGCTTGCCCACCCGCTCGTGCACCGCCGGGGAGGAGAGGCCGACCCGGCGGGCCAGCTCGGCGTAGCTCGCCCGGCCGTTGGCGCGCAGCAGGTCGATCAGCTGCTGGTCGACGGCGTCAATGGCGTGTTCCTCCCGTGGTACCGCGCTGGGGTGTGCGGTCGAGTATCGCCCGCACACGTACTGTGGAGGACACTCGGGCTCGAACGAGGGGGGGTGGGCCGCCATGGCCTTCGTGGTGGTGCTGGTGGTGGCGGTCGCCGTGGTGGTGCTGGTGCTCCGCGCGGCCGAGACGGGCGGGTCCGGCGGTATGCGTGCCCCGCGGCGTCCCCGGCCGCAGCGCGCCGTCCGCCCGGTGGCGCCGGACGACGACCCGGAGTTCCTGCGCGAGCTGGAGCGCCGCACACGCCGGGACGACGGCTCGCCGGCGTAACGCCGCTGGCCCCTCCGGGGACGTCCCCGGGCCCGGATGGCCCCGTCCCGGGTCCCGCCCTGGGCTTGCGAAGGGCGGGCAGGACGGCGGCCGCCTTTCAGGCGGCGCGGAAGAAGCGCCGCCACCTGCGGCGCCGCTGCGGTCGCCCGGTGTCCGCGGGGGCCCGGTCGACCTCGTTCGACGTCCCGCCGGGCCAGCCCAGGCCCTCGTGCGTCGTCGACGTCCCCGGCCAGCCCAGCCCGCTCTGCGTGCCCTCGGCGCGCAGCTCGCCGCGCCGTCCGGCGGGTGCACCCGCCGGGCGCTGTGCGAGGGCGGCGGCGACGATCGGGTGCACCCCGGCCCCCTCGAGAGCCGAGTGCCTACCCACGGGGCGTCCCCCCCGGCGCGACATGGGGGCATGGAAGCACGGCCGCGACCGGCGTGTCACCGACACGCCGCCGACCCCGTCCGGGGCGGCCCCGTCCAGAGGCTCACCGCGAGCCTGCGAGCGGTGAGGAGGACGGGGTCCTTCTTCAGTCCAGCCCGCCGTAGCTGTGCAGGCCAGTCGAGACCATGTTCACGTAGAGCAAGTTGAACACCATGACGACGAGGCCGACGACGTTGACCCACGCCGCCGGGCGCCCCCGCCAGCCGGCCGTCGTCCGCGCGTGCAGGTAGCCGGCGTAGACCACCCAGGCGATGAACGCCCAGGTCTCCTTGGGGTCCCAGCCCCAGTACCGGCCCCAGGCGCTCTCCGCCCAGATGGCACCGGCGATGACCGCGAAGGTCCAGATCGGGAAGCCGAAGACCGCGGTGCGGTGGGCGACCCGGTCGAGGGTGACCGCGCCGGGCAGCCGGGAGAGGAACGACCCCTCGGCGTCGGCGCCACGGGCGTCGGAGCGCAGCTTCAGCAGGTACAGCACGCTGGCGATGCCGCTGACGAAGAAGATGCCGAAGCCCAGGATCGCCGTGGAGACGTGCACGGCCAGCCAGCTCGAGCGCAGCGCGGCGACCAGCGGCCCGGTCTCGGTGTAGAGGAACAGCCCGGTCGCGACCAGGGCGAGGACGACCGGCGCGAGCACGAAGGCGCCGATGTCGCGGACGGCCGGGATGCGGACGGCCAGCACCAGGTAGACCACCACGCCGACGAGGACGACGGCGGTGGCGAACTCGTACATGTTGCCCCAGGGCAGCCGGTCGGCGGCCATCCCGCGGGTGACCAGCACGCCGGCGTGCACGAGGGCGCCGAGCACGGTGACCGCGAGCCCGATGAGCCCCCAGCGGTCGGTGCGGGACGGCGCGACGGGTGCTGTGTCGCCCGCACTCCCACCCGCCCCGCCGCCCCCTGCGGGGACCAGCTGGCGCGCCGGGCGCCGGCCGAACGCCAGCTGCGCGGAGAACGCGACGACGGCGACCGAGTAGAGCGCGACGGCGATCGAGAACAGCGTGTCCGACAGCTCGGCCAGCGACGGGTCAACGGTCACGCGGGGGGACCTCCGGTTCCGGTGCGGCCCCGCCGGACGACGGGGTGGAGGGGGTCGGGGAGCGCTCGTCGAGCGCGGCCCGCAGCCGCCCGGTCAGCTCGGCGAAGGAGGTGGCGCTCTCGCCGCCGCCACGCGTCAGCGAGCCGACCGAGAGCACGGTACCGCCGCCACCGGGGGCCGGGCCGACGCGGGCGAAGAAGCGCTCCCGGCGCAGCAGGAGCAGCGCGAGCAGGCCGGCCAGCAGGGCGATCGCCGCAGCGAGCACCCACACCTGCCCGGGGTCGTGCGAGAACTGCAGCGCGGCGAACTGGTCGACGCCGGTGAAGGTGACCGCCGTCCCGTCGGGCAGGGTCAGCGTCTCGCCGACGGACAGGTTGGCCCGGCCCACCTCGGTGAGCCGGCCTCGCTCGATCTGGCTGGCGTCGAGGGAGTAGACCGACTGCGGGAGGCCGGAGTCCAGGCCGAGGTACCCCTCGTAGGCCAGGATCGCGACCTGCGGGTTGAGCGGTCGCGGGTCGATCGAGGTGAGGACGCCGCCCTGCATCAGCCCGGTCGGGGCGAAGAAGCCCTCCACGGCGAGCTGGTCGTCGACGCCGGCGCCGAGGTCGGGGAGCTTGAGCGCGCCCTCGCTGGACATCGTCGTCTGGTCCGAGGGCAGGAACGGCGCCGAGACGTCGGTGAACGCCGTGCCGTCGGGCAGGGTGACGGTGAACCGCGGCGCGTAGCCGTGGCCGGTCACGTACACCCGGTCGCCGTCGAGCCGCAGCGGGTCGTTGACGCCGATCGTCGTCGGCACGCCCTCCTCGTCGGGCCCGCCGTAGGTGATGTCGGCGGTGAAGGAGGCCGCGGTGAGGTCCTCCTCGTACTCCGCCTCGAAGTCGACCAGGTCGACGCAGAGCGGGGTGAGGTCCTCGCTGTCGACCAGGGCGCCGGAGGAGTGGGTGTCGTACTGCTGGAAGGCGTTGCAGAAGCCCCGGCCCTCGGTGACCAGGATGCTGCCCTCGTAGCCCCACAGCTTGCCGCCGGCCAGGCCGAGCAGCAGCGCCAGCAGCGACAGGTGGAACAGGAGGTTCCCGGTCTCCTTCCAGAAGCCCTTCTCCGCCGAGAGCTCCGGGCCGGCAGCGGTGTCGCGGCGGACGACGCGGTAGCGCCGCACCCGCAGCTCCTCCTCGACCACGTCGAGGGCGGCCGGGCCGGGCAGCGGGGTGGCCAGCTCGCCGGAGTCGGGCAGCCGCAGCAGCCGGCGCGGCGCGGGCGGCGGCGCGGCGCGCAGCGCGCGCACGTGCTCCACCAGGCGCGGGACGACGCAGCCGATGAGCGAGACGAACAGCAGCAGGTACACCGCGGCGAACCACGGCGAGCCGAAGACGTCGAAGGCGTAGAGCCGGTCGAGCACCGGCGCCAGCGTCGGGTGGTCGGCGAAGTACTGCCGCACGGCGTTCTGGTTCAGCGACCGCTGCGGCAGCAGCGACCCGGGGATCGCGGCCAGCGCGAGCAGGAACAGCAGGACGATCGCCGTCCGCATGGCGGTGAGCCGGTGCCACCAGCGCAGCCACAGGCCCCAGGCGCGGGCGCCGAGGGAGGGCCGGGCAGGGGGCGGCGGAGCCGCGGCCGGCCGCGGCGGGGCGACGGTGCTCACAGCACCTCCTCGCCGGCGCTCGTCGACGCTGCGAGCAGTGCTGCTGTGCCCATCGGTGACCTCGCCGGCTCGGTCACGCCACTTCCTCGCCGGCGCTCGTCCTCGGCGTGCCCGGCGGTGCTCCACCCATGCTGTGACCTCGCGAGCTCGGTCACAGTGACGTCTCCGCGAGGCCGCTGGCGGCCAGCCAGCCCTGCAGCCAGCGCATCATCTCGGTCCAGGCGCCGGTGACCAGCAGCAGCCCGACGACGACGAGGACGGCACCGCCGAAGCGGGTGACCGCCTGCGCGTGGCGGCGCAGGAACGACGTCGCGCCCATCGCCCAGCGGGCGCCGAGGGCGACCAGCACGAACGGCACGCCCAGGCCCAGGCAGTAGGCCAGGCCGAGCAGCGCCCCGCGGCCCGCGGTGGCCTCGGAGTAGGCCAGCGAGTAGACCGCCGCCAGCGTCGGGCCCAGGCACGGCGTCCAGCCCAGGCCGAACACGACGCCGAGCAGGGGCGCGCCGGCCAGCCCGGCGGCCGGCCGCACCGACAGCCGCGCGGTGCGCTGCAGCAGCGGCAGCCGGCCGAGGAAGGCCAGCCCCACGACGATGACGACCACGCCCATGACCCGGGTGATGACGTCGTCGTACTGCAGCAGCAGCCGGCCCAGGCCGCCGAACGCGGTCCCGACGGCGACGAACACCGCGGTGAAGCCCAGCACGAACAGGACGGCGCCGAGCACCATCCGCCCGCGGGGCGAGCGCTCGTCGGCGCGGACCGCGGTCGCCGTCCCCCCACCCGAGGCGGCCGGTGCCGGCGCCGTCGTCCGGGCGCCGGAGCCGACCAGCCCGGTGACGTAGGACAGGTAGCCGGGCACCAGTGGCAGCACGCAGGGCGAGGCGAAGCTGACCAGCCCCACCAGGGCGGCGACCGCGGCGGCGACGAGCAGCGGGCCGTCGGTCACCAGGCCGCTGAAGGTCTCCCCCATCAACCCTCCTCGGCCAGCAGCAGGTCGATCACCGCGCGCAGGTCCTCCTGCGCGACCGCCCCGGTGTAGACGGCGGCCACCCGCCCCTGTGCGTCGAGCACGATGGTGGACGGGATCGCGTTGGCCGGGTAGTCCCGGAACGCCAGGGCCACCTCGCCGCGCGGGTCGTGGAGCGAGGGGAACTCGATGCCGAAGCTGTCCTCGAAGGCGCGGGCCAGCTGGTCGTCGTCCTTGACGTTGACGCCGAGGAACTGCACGCCCCGGTCGCGCACCTCGGCGTGGACCTCCTGGAACTCCGGCGACTCCACCCGGCAGGGCGCGCACCAGGAACCCCAGAAGTTGATGACCGCGATGGCGCCGTCGAGCTCGGCCGAGGTGAACTCCTCGCCGTCGAGCAGCTTGCCGGTGAACTCCGGCGCGGCGGCCCGCTCGTCGGGCGGGATGACCTCGCCGGACGGGGTGCCCTCGACGAAGCGGAACTCGCCGCCGTTGTTGACGTCGACCGCACCGGCCCCGGTGGAGCAGCCGGTGAGCAGCAGCGCGCCCACCAGGGCGCCGAGCAGCCCCCGCCTCATGCGCCGGGCACCGCGTCGGGGTCGGTGGCACCGGCGGGCTCGGCGTAGGAGATCCCGGTGACGCGGTCGCCGTCGTAGGTCACCGAGGTGACGCTGGCCAGGCCGCACTGACGGCGGCGCGGGTCGTGGGCGTAGCGGCGTCCCTCCAGGTGCAGCCGCAGCGTCCAGATCGGCAGCTGGTGGCTGACGCACACCGCCGCGGCACCCCGGGCGGCGTCCCGGGCGGCCTCGACCGCGGCGAGCATCCGCGCGGCGATCTCGACGTAGGGCTCGCCCCACGACGGACGGAACGGGTTGCGCAGCTTCCACCAGTGCTGGGGCGAGCGCAGGGTGCCGTCCCCCACCCCCACGCGCAGCCCCTCGAAGGCGTTGCCGGCCTCGAGCAGCCGGTCGTCGATCTCCACGGGCAGGTCGAGCTTGCCGGCGATCGGCGCCGCGGTCTGCTGGGCGCGCTCCAGCGGGCTGGACACGACGTGGGTGACGGGCGGGTGGGAGACGGCACTGTCCGCCAGCCACTCCGCGGCGGCCAGCGCCATCGCCTCACCGGTCTCCGACAGCCGGTAGCCGGGCAGCCGGCCGTAGAGCACCTTGTCGGGGTTGAACACCTCGCCGTGGCGCAGCAGGTGGACGACGGTGGTGTCGGCCATCACGTGCTCATCCCGGTGGCGGCGTCGGCCGGCTCCTCGGCCGGCGGGGCGGACGACGGATCGACGGCCGCGGCGGCGCGGGCGGCGGCCGGCAGCGCCTCGAGCACCCGCTCGACGGCCGCGTCGTCCAGCGCGGCGCTGACGAACCACGCCTCGAACGCCGACGGCGGCAGGTAGACCCCGCGGGCCAGCATCGCGTGGAAGAAGGCGGTGTAGCGGGCGGCGTCCTGCGAGCGGGCGTCGTCGTAGTCGCGCACCTGCCGCTCGTCGGGGACGAAGAACACCGAGAACATCGAGCCGGCCTGCTGCACCCGGTGCGGGACCCCGGCGGCGAACAGCGCCGCGCTGGCCGCCCCGCGCAGGGTGACGGCGACCTGGTCGCAGCGGGCGTAGACCTCGTCGGTGCAGTGCCGCAGCGTGGTCAGGCCCGCGGCGACGGCCACCGGGTTCCCCGACAGCGTGCCGGCCTGGTAGACCGGCCCGGCCGGGGCCAGGTGGTCCATGAGGTCGGCGCGGCCGCCGAAGGCCGCGGCCGGCAGCCCGCCGCCCATGACCTTCCCGAAGGTCATCAGGTCGGCGTCCACCGGATCCAGGCCGTACCAGCCCGCGCGCGAGACGCGGAAGCCGGTCATGACCTCGTCGACGATCAGCAGCGCGCCGTGCGCGGCGGTGACCCGTCGCAGGGTCTGGTTGAAGCCGTCCAGCGGCGGGACGACGCCCATGTTGCCGACCGCGGCCTCGGTGATGACCGCCGCGATCTCGCTGCCCCGCTCGGCGAAGGCGGCCTCCACGGCGGCGGCGTCGTTGTAGGGCAGGACGATCGTGTCGGCG